>JAZUSV010000112.1:0-12051 GCA_045606885.1 Candidatus Gastranaerophilales bacterium
GACACAATAGCCTATGGCGGTTTAGTATCTTCTCGAAGATGTGATGATACTTTTGAAGAAATTAAAAAAAGATTAAATGAGTTTAAAAAAATCCTTTCTTCTAAGGCAAAAAAAATTCTTGCATTTTCTTCTGTTATGAGAATTTCAAACAATAATATTAACGAAGAAGAAAAAGAGTATTGGGTGCAGTGGGGGAAAAGGATTTTTGAATGGTCATATTATCTTCATAAAACCGAAAAAGAACAGACGTTTAATTGCGTGCAAAATATAATTCCTAATGAAATTTTAGAGGATTATTTAAGGACAAGAAAAAGAAACTTCGATATAAATAAGCTTTATTTATCTTGGGCAAAAGAAGGTTTTTTTGATACTTTGATTTTTTCAAAAGACGACTGTGCACAATTTGGCTTAAATGTTAAAGAAGCTAATGAATTAGAGCAGATAGCGCAAAAAGAAAACCTTGATTGCGTCAAAATTAAAACAGGCGCAGATGAAATCCCTTTGTCTTTAATTTCAAGAGCATTATGTTATGAAAAAAGTGTTAAAATACAACCTGTGTTTCTTGAGCAAAATTCAACTAACAAAATTTCAAAATATGAGGATATTTCGATAAAAAATTGCACCGAGGCGCAGCTTGATTTAGCAAATGTGGATTATAAAAGTGAACAAGCGGAATTAAAATTGCTTGTTAATAATTTTGAAATTGAGCAAGGAGATTTAGTTTTAGGGGATAGAATTAATTTCATTAGAAAAGAGATTGTTTTTCCAAAAACACCTTATTTTGTGGCAGATGTCAACAATGCAAATGGTGCAGATAGGGAATTTATTAAACAACTATTTCAAGAAGATATAGATAATTTTTATGGTTATTGTGGTTATAATACAAGCGCAAATACTTTTGGGTGTGCAATATTTTGTGCAATTGTTAAATATTTTGCAAAGAAAAATAACACATACAACAATCAGGCGTTTTTAAAATTTCAATTTATAAGATTTTTAGATGATTGGGCTTATCAGGCAGTAAGTCGAAAATATGTTAGAGAATCTGTTCCTAATTTTGAAAGAGCATTGTTTGAAAAAGAAACTGAATTAAATGAAAATGCTCAAAAAATATGTGAATTTTTGGATTATTATCCTGATAAAATTGAATATTCGCTCCCTTGGGATAGGTCTTTTGAAATAAGAATAAAAATTAAAAAAGAAATTTATTAAATAAAAAAGCCTCGAAATATCGAGGCTTTAAGTGTATTTATTTAAAATTATTTAATAACGTCTAACATTGCTTTTGGTAAATCTTTAGCAGCTGTTTCTGTGAAGAAAGTTTGGTTTTCTAATTGTTTTTTAGTATCTTTGTCTTTAATTACATATACTGTTGGGAATGCTTGAACGCCAAACTCTTCCATTGCTTTTCTGCTTTCTGGAAGGTCACAGTTTACATAAGCAACTGCAAAGTTTTTCTTGATTTCTTTAGATGTTACTACTTTGTGGAAAGTAGGAGCAAATCTTTGGCAGAAACCACACCAATCTGTATAGAAGAATACAACGATAGGTTTTTTAGTTGCTTTTGCTTTTTCGAAAGATTGACCTTTGTCATATTGTTTTGAAATTACAACAGCATCTTTTTGTGCTTGTGGAGGCGCTCCAACCGGTTGTTTTGGTGCTGGAATATCAGCAATAAATTGTGGAGAAGGTTTTTGAATGTTTGATAGAGTGTTTATTATTGTTAGTGCAAAAGTTGCAACTGAGAATAATAAAGTAATCAATACCAAAGTGTTAAGTGAAAGTTTTGTACATGAACATTCATGTTCTTTTTGAATTTGTTCTTCTGACATTGTAAACTCCTTTTGTCTTTTTATATTTCTCTTATAGCATAAATTTTTAATTTTTACCACAACATTTTTTATATTTTAGTCCAGACCCACATGGGCAAAGTTCGTTTCTTTTTGCGCTTTGGGTGTTTTCATCTTGTTTTTGTTCTTTTTCTTCGATGTTTAAAATTGTTGAAAATAGCTCCGAGTTGAATAAAACTGTAACAGGAGAGAAAACCCCAGAATCAACATAAGCTGCTTTTGTGTTGAATAAAAGTTCTTCTAAATTGTTAAAATTGGTTTCTAGGCAATTGTTTATTATTTCAAAGAAATTTTCGTATTTATCAAGCGCAAATTTAATTACGCTTGGTGGAACTTTGTCGCTTGTTAAAAATTCTCTTACGCAGTCAGTTTTGCCTTCAACATCACCTTCAAAACACTTCAAAAATGTTTCAAAAAACGGAATTATGTATAATCCTCTTTTTTTATCAACCCAAAGAGCAATGTCATAGGTTTCTTTGTGGGTTGAAAAGCCGCCAACTGCTGTTTGCATAAAGCTTGAATCGGAACAGTTGAATTCTTCTATTTTTAAATATCTATTTGTTTTAACTTGTTCAATTAGTTCGCTATAGTCTTGTTTTTCGCCTGTTAATCTGTAGTTGTTGAAATATTCAATTAGGTTATCTATTTTTTTGTTTGTTGTAATTATAAATTGGTTTTCAAAACAAGCATTAAATTTTTCCCAAAATTCGTTTGCGCTTTTTTCAAGCTCTTCTTTTTTGGAAGGATTTTTGTAATATGCAATTTTAGGATTTTGAAGCATATATTTAATTGCACAAGTTGTTGCGCCATACACATCAAACTCAGAAATTACATCATAAATTTCTAAGATATATTGGCTGTTATCTAGCTCAACTATTCTTGATAATATATAGTCATATTTTCCAATTTGTTTTAGGTGGCTCATTTTAACCATTGGAATTAAAGTCATTTCAGTATTTGAAGACAAACAAGTTACCTCATAAGCATTTGATAAAATTTTATTTACCTTAAATACTCCGCAAACAGATTCTTCTAATGCTTTTATGATTTCATCATAAGTTTTATTGTTTCGTCTGTAATATTCTAAAACTCTTAAACCATTTTGCATTTTCATATCGAGCATATATTGAATAATTACATTGTTAAACTCACGTTCTGTTTCTATTTCAATGTTGTTTATTTCAAGATATTGTTGAAAATCATTAGACAAAGCTTCATCTTTTGCGACAAAGTCTAAAATGTCTTCCATAGTTTTGCTGATTAAATTTAAACTATCCACTACACTTGGCATTCATCATCCCTCTTTATATAAATTAAATATTCTGTATTTTTGCTTTTTGTACCTTGAATAGGACTTTCTATCACTCCAAGAGTTTTAAATCCTATCGAAGTGCAAAAGTTTTCAATATCTTTTATTATTTTTTTTCTAACTTTTTCGTCTTTTACAACTCCGCCTTTTTCAATGTCTGAGCGGTCTGCTTCAAATTGCGGTTTAATCAATAGAACGGCACTTGCATCATTTCTGATTAAATTTTTGCAATTTTCAAGAACTTTTTTGATGGATATAAATGATAAATCCATGCTCATAAACTCTGGAAGTTCTTCTTGCGGTTTTGTTTGGGTTTCGTATACATCAGCAAAACTGCAATTTTTTACGTTTATTTTTTCGATAGATTTAATTTTTGGCTCATTTCTTAGTTTCCACGCAAGTTGGTTGTATCCGCAATCTAGTGCATATACAAATTTTGCTCCGTGTTGCAACATGCAATCGCTAAAACCGCCCGTTGAAGCTCCCATATCGATACAAATTTTATCTTTTAAATCAATATTAAATGCCTTAATTGCGCCTTCGAGTTTTAATCCGCCTCTTGAAACATAAGGAATTGAGTCTACTTCAATTAAAGCAGGTTTTTCTTCGTTAAACAAAACTGCTTCGTCAAACATTTCACCAGCTTTTGAAACAACTGTTCCGTTGATTTTGACATTATGCGCCAAAATATTGGCACTTGCAGCACTTTTTGTTTCAAAAAAACCGTGTTCAAATAAAATTAAATCTAGTCGTTTTTTTGCCATTTTTCAGTTTTATTCTTGAACAATGTATTTTTCTTCTTGAAGGGCAACGCCAACAATTCTATCAGATAAAATTGTTGCTTTTTTAATTGGTCCAAGAGGCTCAAATTCAACAAGTTTTACTTCTGTTGAATTAATTAAAGCTCTTAAATCATCATAAATTTTTTGAGCGTTGTCAAAATATAAAACCATTGGACTTGCCATATCTTTGCACATAACTAAAACCGCTGTTCTTGTTGCGATTTTGCCTTGAATTTGTTGTTGTGACATTTTTCTCCCCTTTTATCTCAAATTGAAAAATTCTTTTGCGTTTTTTGTTGTTGCTTGAACAACACTATCATAAGATATATTTCTTAAATTAGCAATTTCTTTAGCTACAAACCCAATGTATTTTGGAGAGTTTTCAACTCCTCGAAATGGGTGTGGCGCTAAGTATGGACAGTCTGTTTCAAGCATTAAGTTTTCGATTTCTACTTCTTTTGCAACCTCTTTAGGTTCAATTGCATTTTTAAAGGTAACAACGCCACCAAGAGCAATTTTATATCCTAATTTTGTACATTCTCTCATAAATTCAACACTGCCTGAATAACAATGAAGAAGTACATTTTTAGCATTTTGTGCTTTTAGGATTTCTAACACATCGCCGTGGGCTTCTCTATCGTGCACCACAATTGGAAGATTTAAGATTTTTGCAATTTCTATTTGAGTGTTGAAAATTCTTTTTTGAATTTCTTTATTTTCTTTTGTGTAGTGGTAATCTAGCCCAATTTCGCCAATTCCAACAACTTTAGGGTGTCGAGCTAATTCCATAATTTTTTTGGCTGTGTTATCGCTAAATTTTTCACAATCTTCAGGATGTACCCCTAAAGTTGCGTAAATATCAGAATATCTATCGCACAATTCTAATATATTTTCAAAATCATCTTCGGATGCACTAGGAATAATTATTTCTTTAACTCCTGCCTCTCTTGCTTCGATAATTCCTAATTCTGGGTCTTTTAGCATATTTATGTGTGCGTGGGTATCAATTAACATTGGTTTAATTTCCTTCCTGAAACGGATATTGTAAGGATATCGCCTTCAATATCAACAATTGCCCACCTGAGAGGCTCAAGATTGTTGTTTTTAATTTCTTTTTCTATAAAATCGGTGCTTGGTGGCATTTTTGGAGATTTTATTTTAAGGGTTTTAGAAAATACTTCATTCATTAAAATAAAATTCCTGCTATACAAGCTGAGATGTAGCTAACTAAAGTACCACAAATAAGAGCTTTTAGCCCTAACCTTGCTAAATTTTTTCTTTGAGATGGTGCAAGTTCGCCAATACCACTAATTTGAATTGCAACAGTTGAGAAGTTTGCAAAACCGCAACAAGCAAAAGTTGCAACAGCAATGCTTTTTTGAGAAAGAGCATTGATATCCATATATTTTACTAAATCAATATAAGCAATTGTTTCGTTTAAAATTAACTTTTCACCAATTAAACGACCAACAATTTCAATATTTCCCCAAGTAGCACCAATTAGTGCTGCAAATGTTGCAAATATTTTGCCTACAATCATTTCGATAGTAAGGTTTTGAAGGTCAATACCAATGCTTGAAAGATTGATGTGACAAGTGTTGTATAAGAATAAGCCAATATGACCAATGATTTCGTTACAGAAAGTAATTAGAGCAACAAGAGCTAAAAGTACAGCAATAACATTGATTGATACTCTCATACCTTCAGAGGCACCTTTTGAAATTGCAGCCAATACATTAACGTCATTTTTTCTTCTTGATATTTTAAAATCTTTTTTGGTTTCAGGTTCCATTGTTTCAGGGTAAACAATTTTAGAAACTACAAAAGACCCCGGAATTGCCATAACAGATGCAGCAAGAAGGTATTCTGTGTTAATTCCAAAACCTGTATACATTGCAATACAACTAGCTGAAATACAAGCAGTTGAACCTGTCATAGAGGCTAAAAGTTCACTGCGTGTTAAATTTGGAAGATAATGTTTTATCATAGATTGCGCTGCAACATTTCCAACAAAAGGGCTTGCGCAGTTTGACAGTGCTTCTGCACCTGATACGCCAAGGATTTTGTTCATAATTTTACCTAAGAACAAAATAACTCTTTGCATTATTCCGTAATAGTATAAAACGTTAACAATAACTAAAATTAAAATCATTGTTGACATTAAAATCAGTGCAAAAATAAAGTCGTGTCCTGGGAAGAGTTCAGTAATTTTATCAGGCGAATTGGTTAGCCAGCCGAATACAAAGTTTGAACCTGCAATGGAAGCATCTAAGATTTTGTTTATAATGCTTGCTAAAAAACCAAAAATCTTAGCACCTATTGGGGTTTTTAAAATAAAAACAGCGAGTAAAAATTGCAATAATAAACCAACTCCCACTGTTTTTATGTTAATTTTCTTTTTATTGTTAGACATTAAATAGCAAATGCCTAGAATAATAATTATCCCCAAAAGCCCCGTTAATCTTGATAAAATTTCCAAAACAATCTTCCTTTAGTTAAACTCTGTTTTTATTTTATCAGAAAAAAAGTTTGTTGAAAATTGCAATTTCATTAACTTTAAAAATATGTTAGAATATGAAAAACGAGGGTGAGGTGTGATTATGCGAAAATTTTATCAAAAGAAAAGAATTATGATTCCTCTTTCAATTGGTTTAGCGCTAATTTTTTTAGGAGTTATTGGCGCAATTATTTCTTCGCTATATCTTACTACAAGTAACGCTTATGTTAGCGAATATTTAATTCCTGTGCAATCGAAAATTGAAGGTAAAATTATTGAATTAAATTTGCAAGAGGGAATGAATGTTAAAAAGGGTGAAATTTTAGCCGAATTAGAAAGCAATCTTGATTTAAAAAGAGTTGAGCAGTTGGAAAATGATTTTTTAAGAGCACAACAAGAATTAAAAAGTTTTGAAGATGAAATTTCAAAAATAAATATTAAAATGAAACAAGCTCAAAAAAATATTGATGTTGCAAAGCAAAATCTTGAAAATGCTAATAATGATTATGTTTTGTATAAAATTCAATTTAAAGACGGCACAGTTACCAAAAAAGATTTAGAAAAAGCAATTAAAAATCTTGAATTAGCACAGGTTGAATTTGAAGAAGCTCAAGCACAAGTTGGTTTGAATAGTTCGGCATTGGAAAAAATTGTTTCTAAAAAAGATATTCAATTGGATGAAATGAAAACCTTAATCCATGAACTTGAGCAAGCTAAGCTTGAATTATCTTTTGCAACAATTACTGCACAAAAAAGCGGAATAATTACTGATATTAGTGCAAAATTGGGCGATTTGGTTAACGAAAAAACAAAAATGGCAACAATTATTCCACAAGAGTGCACTATAATGGCTAATTTTAAAAAATTACCGTCTAAAAATTTGAAAGTTGGGCAAAAAGCTTCGGTTAAAATTTATACAACAAGCTTTAAAGCTTTTGAGGGTGAAGTTGTTGAAATATTACCAGAAAAATCTAATTTAATTCCAGCAAAAATAAAAATAACAACAGGATTGAAAGATAGAAAAATTAAAACAAAAGCTAGGGCATTTGTGAAAGTTAGAGTGGAATAAAGCAAAATTTTTATTTAGGGCTTTGCCCTAAACATAGACGTTGTGGCGGTTAGTTATTTTTGCTTAACTCTTTCAACTTCTCTTGAAGTTCTAAAACTTCATATTTTAATCTGTTCATTTCGCAAGCAATAGGGTCAGGGATTCTGTTGTGTTGAAGTTGACCTTCGACGTATTTGGTTTGTTTAACAATTCTTCCTGGAATGCCCACAACAGTGCAATGTTCGGGAACATTTTCAATTACAACAGATCCAGCGCCGATGGTTGAGTAATCGCCTATTGTAATATTTCCAAGAACTTTTGCGCCTGCCCCAACGGTAACAAAATTTCCTAAAGTTGGATGACGCTTTCCTTGTTCTTTTCCTGTGCCACCTAGGGTTACTCCTTGGTAAATTAGAACATCATCGCCTATTATGGTGGTTTCACCAATTACTACACCCATTCCGTGATCAATAAAAAAGCGTTTTCCGATAGTTGCTCCTGGGTGAATTTCAATTCCTGTAAAAAATCTCGCAATTTGAGAAATCATTCTTGGAATAAACGGAATACCCCAATAACGCAACTTGTGAGCAATTCTGTGTGCTAAAAGAACGTGGAAACCTTGATATAAGAAGATAACTTCAAAGATATTGCGTGCTGCAACGTCTTTTTCTTTGATGGTGTTAATATCTTCAATTATTGTTTTTGTCCAAGAAATGATACCCATAAATGTATTATATTACACAAATATTTTGCTTTAATCAACTTTTGAACTACAATAGTGGATATATTGAACTTGAGGAATATTATGGGAATTTTTGAAGAATTACAACAAAGACAACTAATAGCTCAAATTACAAACGAAAAAGAAGTAAAAGAATTAATCAATTCTGGGAACGCTCGTTTTTATATTGGTTTTGACCCAACAGCTGATTCACTTCATGTTGGACATTTTATGGCACTTTGTTTGATGAAACGTCTGCAAATGGCAGGAAATAAGCCAATTGTTTTAATTGGTGGTGGAACAGGTCACATTGGAGATCCTTCAGGTAGAACCGATATGCGCTCTATGATGACATCAGAAATGATTAATCACAATTGCGAATGCTTTAAAAAACAAATGGAGCGCTTTATTGAATTTGGCGAAGATAAAGCGATTATGGTAAATAATGCTGATTGGCTTTTAAAGTTAAACTATATTGAACTTTTAAGGGACGTTGGTGCTTGTTTTTCTGTAAACAATATGCTCAGAGCTGAATGTTATAAGCAAAGAATGGAAAAAGGGCTAAGTTTCTTAGAGTTTAATTATATGATTATGCAAGCTTATGATTTTTATTATTTAAATGAAAATTATAATTGCAATCTTCAATTTGGTGGAGATGACCAATGGTCAAATATGCTTGCTGGGTCTGATTTAATTAGAAGAAAATCTGGTAAAGATGCTCATTCTATGACGATTACTTTGCTTATGAATTCGCAAGGCAAAAAAATGGGCAAAACTGCATCAGGTGCTGTTTGGTTGGATAAAAATAAAACATCTGTTTATGATTTTTACCAATATTGGAGAAATGTTGAAGATGATGATGTAATTAAATGCATCAGAATGCTTACTTTCTTGCCTTTAGAAGAAATTGAAGAAATGGCAAAATGGCAAGGTGCAGAGCTAAACAAGGCAAAAGAAATTTTAGCTTATGAGTTAACTTCACTAGTCCATGGAAAAGATGAGGCAGATATTGCTCAAGAGTCTGCTAGGGCACTTTTTGCGGGTGGCGGAGATGATTCAAACATGCCTACAACTGAATTAATTTTAGAGGGCGACGAAATTTCTTTAATTGATGTTTTAACTGAAACTAGTTTATGCGCAAGTCGTGGCGAAGCTAAGAAATTAATTCAGCAGGGTGGAGTTGCGCTTGATGAGGTGAAAATTAACGATTTAGGATATAAACTAACTCGTGAGTCGCTTCAAAATGGTGTAAAAATTAAAAAAGGTAAAAAGGTTTACCATAAAGTAATTTTAAAATAATTTAAAGTTTGTGTAAAAT
This sequence comes from Candidatus Gastranaerophilales bacterium, assembly GCA_045606885.1. Classification (GTDB taxonomy): domain Bacteria; phylum Cyanobacteriota; class Vampirovibrionia; order Gastranaerophilales; family Gastranaerophilaceae; genus RUG14156. The sequence continues at coordinate 9,526 of JAZUSV010000112.1, forward strand.
TCTCCTTTTCACGTGTTTTGTAACAATGAAAAGGAGAATTTATGTTTTATAGTGTTTCTTGTAATACTGCAAAAATAAATGGCGTTAATGGTGTATATGATGGCGTTGTGGCTGATAAATCTGTGCGCTATGGCAGAAATGCAATTCATAATTTTGGATTGTATCAAGATAAGTTAAAAGCTCCTTTAAATTCTCCTAATTTAAAAAATTTGAATGAAGTTGATGCTGATACTTTCCATAAAAAAATGAATGATTTTGGTAGGTTTATTGATGAATTACCGCCTCTTGATTATGAAGTAAAGTATATGCCAACGATAAAACTCGATAAAAAAGCTTTGTTTGCAGCTGCGTATGAAGAAATGGGACAGCGAGAGTCTGTAGACGTTGATGAATTGACTTCAAAAATTCAAAGAAAAGCTGATTTATCAAGTGGTAAAGGTGGTTTTGAAATGTCTGCTCGTGCGCTAGATTTGAACCGTGATAAAAAGATTACGGTTGACGAATATGCAACGTCGATTTTATTGAAAGATGCACTAAGCAGGGGTGATAAATTTGCCAAAAAGAATGTAAGAGGCTCTTTTACCAATCAAGGTGCAGGTGTTCTTTCTTTTTATCAAATTTCAAGTAATTACAGAATGGCAAATTCGACATTTCAAAAGATATATGACGCTTACAAATTAGGTTCTGATGAATAATAAAAGCCTCGATTATTCGAGGCTTTTAACTATAATGTTTCTGAAATAACTGTTTCTTCAATTGTTTCTTCGATATTTTCTTCAACAACTTCAACAGGAGTTAATCTTTGAACTATGTCACTTGCCTTGAAGTCTTGGTATTCTTTTTTAACCATTTTGATGAAACATTTTGTTGCGCCAAATGGAGGAACTCCATTGTATTTTGCAACATTGCCTGGACCTGCGTTGTATGCAGCTAGGGCTAAATCCATTGAGCCATATTTTTTATATAGCATTTGGTAATAGTTAAGTCCGCCCTCTATGTTTTCGCTAACGATGTATGGATTAACACCTAGTTTTTTAGCTGTTAAAGGTGTTAGCTGAAATAGACCGATAGCGCCTCTTGGACTTTTTGCGCTTGCATTAAAGTTAGATTCAATCTTTGCGATACTAAGTGCCATATGTGGGTCAACACCCATTTTTTGTGCTGTTTGTACAATTAGTTTTTTGGCATTTTCTTGTGGCGATTGGGAAGCAAACGCTGTGTTAGGAGCAATTAGCGCAATGCAAATAGCGACTAACAAAGTTTTGACTAGCTTTTTCGTCATAAAAATTATCCTCATTCTTGTATTGGACGGGGTAAAGAACTTTCGTTCCGATGAACTAAGTCGCAAACCCCAAGTTCGACTAACAATATACCATGGATGTTTCCTTTTTGCAAGCCTAATTGAGTCGTATTGTCTTAAAACGCAAGCGCTGCAAGCATTTGCAAGTATTACAAATATAGTAAAGAGATATTTTTTAATTGAAACTTGCTAAACGATGTGGGCTTGTGTTAGAATTTAACAATAGCCAATGGAAAAATGGCCGAGTGGCTGAAGGCGGCACCCTGCTAAGGTGTTAGGTGGAGTAATCTGCCTCGAGGGTTCGAATCCCTCTTTTTCCGAATTAAAAGAGAGTTGCTTTTGTAACTCTCTTTTAATTTTGCTGAAAAATTATACATTGTCTTGCAGGTTGAGAATTTCCGACTGTAAAACGAGAATTTGACTCTCGAATTGAGAGCTTTGGACAATTAGTTTTGAAATGTCGGACAGTTATTTTTGAAAACCTTTTTTAGGAATAATTATTCCAATAAAATTTTCTCAAATTGGTTGGTTTTAATTGTCGAACTAATGAAATATACTAACAATTACTTATATAAGTATTTTTGAAAATTATTAAAGGCGGTTCTTATATCTTGGATATTGCCAAGTTCTTGAAGAGCATTTAATGTTTCACCATATTTTAGCTTAATTAAATCTCCAATTCTTTCATTATCAAGCTCGGTTACACCATTTTGAATGTATTGTTTTAGCACAAACTCAATAAATGCGTGTTGTCTTGATTGAATATTGTTGAAGATTGCGACTTTATGATTTTCAACTCTTTCTGCACGAGTTTGCAGGTCTCCTGAATAAGCAAGGAAAATTAGAACATCAAAAATATCACTATCTAGTGCGTTAATTACTTCTTTAATTTTATTAAAGTTTTCAATACTATATCCTAAATTTTTAAACTTAAATAATAATTTTTTACGAGTTTCTGGATTAGACCAAATTTCTCTCAATTCTTCTTCTGAATTAAAAAAGTTTGGTAAAGTGTTAAATAATTTTTCAATAAATTCTCTTGCATTAATCGGTTTGCCACTAGCATCCCAAAAAGATGTTCCTGTCGAAATTATTTTAACTTCTCTGCCTTTTCCAAGTTTAATTTTTGTGATTTTCGAGGTAATTTTTTCTTCTTTACTTTTTTCACCACCATCATCACCATCACCGCCATTATCCCTGCCGTTTCCTATTGGTGGATGCTTTTC
>JAZUSV010000113.1:0-6091 GCA_045606885.1 Candidatus Gastranaerophilales bacterium
ATCATCAACAATCCTGAACAATTGAAAGAAATATATGAACAACATATCAATGACATTTGGGTTGGTTATAATTCAAGACAATATGACCAATACATTCTGAAAGGCATCCTTTGTGGTTTCAATCCAAAAGAAATCAATGATTGGATTATTCTTGAAGGCAAAGGTGGTTGGCAATTTTCAAATCTATTCATGCGAATCAGATTGAACAATTATGACATCATGACCACCTTTCATGGATTGAAGCAACTGGAAGGATTTCTTGGAAATATGATCAAGGAATCAGATGTTCCATTTGACATTGACCGAAAACTTACAAATGAAGAAATCGAAGAAGTAATCAAATATTGCCGACATGATGTTGAACAAACAATCAAGGTTTTCATTCATAGAAAATCAGAATTTGAAAGTCACATGCAATTGATAACAACATTCAACCTTCCACTTCGATACATATCAAAGACAAAAGTTCAACTTTCTGCAATCATTCTTGATGCAAAAAGAATTGAAAGAAACGATGAATTTGACCTTGTCTTCCCTGACACATTAAAGGTTGAAAAATATCAACAAGTGGTTAATTGGTATCAAAATACAGAAAATTATGACTATAAGAAGGAACTTGCAATCAAAGTTGCAGGTGTTGATCATATATTTGCATGGGGTGGTTTGCATGGTGCTATTCCAAATTATATTGAATCAGGAAGATTTTTGAACATTGATGTTGCTTCATATTATCCTGCATTGATGATTGAATATAACTTTGGAAGTAGAAACATGTCAAATCCAAACAAATACAAAGAAATCAGGGACACAAGACTTGAATTGAAAAAAGCAAAAAATCCACTTCAAGCACCATACAAAATTGTCTTGAATGGAACATATGGTGCGATGAAAGATAAATTCAACAATTTGTATGATCCACGACAAGCGAACAATGTCTGTGTTGGTGGTCAACTCTTATTGTTGGATTTGATTGAAAAACTTGAAGGAAAATGCAAATTGATTCAATCAAATACTGATGGTCTTATTGTTAAGATTGAAAACAACAACGATGAAGAAATCTTGAAAATCTGTAAAGAATGGGAAAATCGAACAAGAATGAATCTTGAATATGACTATTATGAAAAGATTATTCAAAAAGATGTGAACAACTACATCATAGTTGATTCAGATGGTCATTACAAATCCAAAGGTGCATATGTTAAGAAATTGAATGAATTGGACAATGACCTTCCAATTGTGAACAAAGCAGTTGTTGACTATTTTGTGAATGACATTCCTGTCGAAGAAACCATCATGAATTGCAATGAATTGAAGATGTTTCAAAATGTCGTGAAAATATCTTCAAAATACTTATATGGACTATATGGAAATGAAATTCTAAAAGAAAAATGTCTTCGTGTTTTCGCTTCAAAAGATAAAAGTGACAAAGGTGTTTTCAAGTTAAAAGCAGAAGGAAAAAATCCTGAAAAAATTGCAGGAACACCACTTCACTGTTTTATGGTGAATGAAGATGTTAATTCAGCAGTAATTCCAAATAATTTGGACAAACAATGGTATGTGAATCTAGCGAAAAAAAGAATTGGTGATTTTAAAGGAGATGAACAAGAATGACTTATATTATGGAAAAACTAGACAAAATGCGAATACCGACATTCAATGGAAGACCGATGAAAAAAGTTCAGGAATATGAACATTTCATTCTATTCATTGATGAAAAAACAGGCATCAGGCAATGTTTTTCAATATGGGATTTGACACACAAAGAATATATTGGCAGACTCTATTCTTTACCTGATGAAAATGGAAACACTGGTCACAACAAAGTTCGTGGTGCAAGACCATATGCAAACAAAACCAAAAACAAAAACGACAACAGATTGTCAGACTTAATCGAAAAAATGGAAGGTGCAACTATATGATAAACGAATCAAGAATGTTCAGACAAACAAGAAGGAAAATTTCAAAAAAGAAAATTGCAATCCTTCTTCTGTCCCTGCTTCTTCTATTCTTCATCATCAAACTTCCTATTGATGCGATGAATGAAAGAAAAAAAGAAATTGCAAGACAAAAAGAACTTGAACAAGTACAAATTGAATTGAAAGAAAGTCTTGATGAACTTCAAGAATTGAAACTTGAATATGAACAACTATATTCCAACACTATTTCATCACAAACAAGATTTGAAATGATAATGGATTCAATTTTATATGATTACTATTATTCAAAATATTATGGTGTTGAAGAATGATTGCTTTTCTGAAAAATTTTTGTGAAAACAGAAAATTGTTAAGAGAAAGAAACACTTTTGAAAACAAATACAACACTTTACTTGATAAGTATGCAAATGAAATGGAACGAAAACTTGATTTGGCAACAGACTTGCAACATTACAGGGAATTGTGTCTTCAACAAAGGCGACAAATCAGATTATTGAAAATCGAACTTTCAGAATATAAGAAACGAAAAAGAAAATGATTGGTGGTGATATAGATTGGAACTTTTCAAAGGTTATGTTGAAACAAAAAACAAAAAATGCATTGAAAAATTCAAAGGAAGAACTGATTTCAAATCGTATGAACAAGTCAAGAATCTTTCAGAATTTGCAGGAATACTTGCAGAAGATGTGATTCTGATTGATGTTGATGATTTTGAACAAAGTGAAATCCTATTTGACATTATACAAAAGAAAAAAATCGGATGTCGTGTGTATAAAACTTCAAGGGGCAAACATTTCTTTTTCAAGAATAATGGAATCACCACTTGCAAGATTCACACCACACTTGCGATTGGAATTGTTTCAGACATAAAAATCGGATTGAAAAATTCATATTCAATTTTGAAATATGATGGAACTGAAAGACCAATATTGTATGATGAAGAAATTTCAGAAATTCCAAAGTGGTTGTTTCCTGTTAAAACAACGATTGACTTTTTCGAAATGGGTGTTGGTGATGGTAGAAATCAAGCACTTTTCAACTACATTCTGACACTTCAATCGAATGATTTCACAAATGAAGAAGCAATTGAAACATTGAAAATCATCAATGAATTCATATTGAAGGATTCTTTGGAAGAATCAGAACTTGAAACAATATGTCGTGATGACTCTTTCAAGAAACCTTCATTCTATAAAGGAAATACATTTCTATTTGATAAGTTCGCCACTTTCATGAAGAACAATCATCACATAATAAAAATCAACAACAGACTTCACATGTATGAAGATGGAATCTATGTTGAAGGACAAGAAAAGATTGAATCAGCAATGATTCAGCATGTGCCACAAATGAATCGTGCTAAAAGAACAGAAGTATATGCATATTTGAATTTGTTAATTAGAAAAAGCAACAAAGTTCAATCAGCAAATATGATTGCTTTCAAAAATGGTGTATATGACATTGAAACTGATGAATTCCACGACTTTTCCCCTGACTTCATCATCACCAACAAAATCAATTGGAATTTCAACCGAAATGCAAATTCTGAATTGTGTGAAAATACTTTGAAAAAGTTTGCATGTGGTGATGAAGAAATTCTTCAACTATTAAAAGAAGTCATTGGTTATTGTTTTTATAGATGGAATGAACTTGGAAAAGCATTCATCCTGACTGGTGACAAAAGCAATGGAAAATCCACTTTTCTTGATATGATTTCCACTTTACTTGGTCAAGAAAATACATCAGCACTTGACCTGTCTGAACTTGGTGACAGATTCAAGACTGCTGAACTATTTGGAAAACTTGCAAACATTGGTGATGACATCAAAGGTGATTTCATTCCTGATGTTTCAATCTTCAAAAAATTGGTGACTGGTGACAGAATCAATGCTGAACGAAAAGGACAAGATCCATTTGAATTCAACAATTATTCAAAACTTTTATTTTCAGCAAATAAGATTCCACGAATGAAGGATGACACTGGTGCAGTCTTGCGAAGACTCATCATCGTTCCATTCAATGCAAAGTTCAGTCCAAATGATGCTGATTTCGATCCATATATCAAATACAAACTTCGAAGCAATGAAGTCATGGAATATTTGATTTTGGTTGGTCTTGATGGATTGAAAAAAGTTCTGAAAAACAAATCTTTCACTATTTCATCAAAAGTCAAAGAAGAACTTCAAGCATTTGATGAAGCAAACAATCCAATCATGATGTTTGTTGCTGAATGTGAAGATGACATCGTGAACAATACAACAAATGAAGTTTATTTGGCATATTCAACATTCTGTCGTGATGCAGGATTGAACACACTTGGAAAAATTGAATTTTCAAGACAACTATGCAAAAAATTTGGTTTTGAATCTGTCCGAAAAAGAATTGATGGAAAACAAGTCAGAATCTTCATCAAAGACAAGTCAAAACAATCTGTGACAGATTAAAAAGAATAAAACACTTCTGTGACAGATATATCTTCATCATCTGTCACAGTTTTTTGTTAAGAAATACAAATGAATTCAGAATATTGTGACAGATGTGACAGATTGTTTCAATTTATTTATATATTAAAGAATTTCATCAAAAAAATTTGTTGTTTTTCAAAAATATGTATAGTAATAAAAAAAACAAAATATCTGTCACACTTAAAAATAAAACATTGAAAAAATAAGGAATCAAGGTGACATTTGAAAAGTGACATCTGTCACACACATCTGTCACACTAAAAGGAAGGTGACAAAAATGATTATTTTGAAAATTTTGTTCATATTTGTGAATTTGATTATGTTGTTTTCATATAACTTTGAACAAAAGCATGACCAAAAAACTGTGTTGTGTTGGTTAGTAGTTGAAATCACAATATTGATTGGGGTGGTTTTATGATTAAAGAAGAACTGAATGAATTGTATTGGTTGAATCGTGAAATTGCAGATTTGCAAAGAAGACTTGAAGAATTAGAAAGCAACACACCTGTTGGAAGTTCAAACTTGTCAGGTCTTCCACCTTCTTCCACAAAATCCAATCCTATTGAATTATATGTTGAAAAAGTTGAATCATTGAAAAAAAGAATTGCAGAAAATATGACACTTGCTATTCAGGAAAAACAAAAAATTGAAAATTTTATTTCAACAGTCGCAGATCCTGAAATGCGAATGATTATCAGACTTCGAAATATTGACCTGATGGGATGGTTTGAAATTGCAGAAGCAATGTCCGATGACAAAAAGCATTATGACAGGACAACAGTTTCAAAAAAATACAGAAAATTCTTGAAATCTTTGAAGCAAAAAATTGATGAAAATAAAATAAAATGATATAATTGGAATCAGTAAAAAAAGGAATGGTGATTGAAATGAAAGTTGTGAATGTTCACTGGTTTGGTCATATGTATGCAAAAGACAAATGCATGGGAATTGTCAAAACATATGATGAAACAGAAAAATCTTACAAATATTATATTGGATTTGGTCGTGGTTTAAATGAACAAGCAGACATTCAAGAAATTATTGCTTGGGGGCAAAAATACACCGAAGCAGAATTTCAAGCAGTATATTCTGAATTCTTAAATGTGAAATAGTTGTATGAAGTTTTATGAAGAATTATGAAGAATTATGTCTGAAATGTATGTTTTTATGTCTGAATGGTAAAATGTGATGATAAATTATGAAGAATTATGACAAAATATGAAGAATTATGATATTTCATACAAAGGTGGTGAAAATAATGGAAACAAAAATATGTACTATATGCAAGGTTGAAAAATCATTGGATGCTTTCAAAAAAGGCAACAACAGATGCAATGAATGTTGGAAAATTTATATGAAAGAATACTATTCAAAAAATAAAGAAAAAATGCAAAAGCAACACAAACAATATCGTGAAGAACATCCTGATTTGTATGAAAAAAGAAAAGATTACTACAAAAAAAGATTTCAAGATAACAAGGAAAAGTTTTTGGAACAACAAAGAGAATACAGAAAAAACAATCCTGAAAAATACAAAGAAATCACAAAAAACTATGTTGAAAATCACAAAGAACAAAGAAAACAATATGCAATTGAACATGCTGATGAAATAAAGGCATACAAAAAACAATATGCAATTGATAATGCTGAAATTATAAAAGAAAAAAGAAAAGAATATTTTGAAACAAA
>JAZUSV010000114.1:0-2227 GCA_045606885.1 Candidatus Gastranaerophilales bacterium
AATAAAAATGGAATATATGTTCCAAAAGAAATACTTACTGCTGATTTAACAGTTGAAATAAATGTCAAAAACATACAAGTTTTGTTCTTCAAAATTTCAAACATAATTTTAAAGAAATTTTGATTTTTTTGAATTTCTTTATTTGGTTTTTTAGGAACAAAGAAATAAATAAAAATCGCAGTGAATATTCCTATTGCGCTTAAATTTAAAAACGCATTTTCTCCAAAATTATTAAATATTGATGTTGAAATATAAGGTCCAATAGCATAACCAATTGTTCCTAATCCCAAAAATATTCCCATATCATAAGACAAATCAGGATTATTTTTATTGAAATCTTTAACCAATGCGCTAACTTGAGGATGGAAAAAGGCATTTCCAACCATTCCAAGCAATAAACAAACCAAAAACAAGACTGCACTTGGAGCTTTAACTGCCATTGGAATAAAAACAGAGCTAAAAACCAAACCCCAAACCATAAACGCACGGTGTTTTAATTTATCTGAAATAAACCCAAAAATCGGTTGCATCATTGAAGAAACCAAATGCCCAAAAGCAATAATTGCACTAATTGAAGCAAGGTTTATACCTAATTTTGTAGTTATTATCGGATACAGAGGAACCAACAAGGCAGCGTAAAGGTCAATGCTAAAATGACCCAAGCTCAAGCCTAAAATCGCCCTTTTTTCTTTTTTTAATATGTTCATAGGTTAATGTTTAAAGTGTCTAATACCTGTTGAAATCATTGAAATACCATATTTATCGGCAGCTTCAATTACTTCATTATCCTTTATACTTCCTGCTGGTTGAATTACCGCACTTACTCTATTTTGAGCCATAATTTGAATATTATCTATTGCAGGGAAAAATCCATCAGAAGCTACAACAGCATCTTTTGTTGAATCACAAACTCGATTTAAGGCAATTTCAACCGCTCCAACTCTATTTGTTTGACCACCACAAATACCGATTGTTCTTAAATCTTTAGCCACAACAATTGCGTTAGATTTAACATGTTTTACTACCTTAAAAGCAAAAATCATATCTTCCAACTCTCTTTGCTCTGGCTTTTTCTTTGTCATTACTTTAAAAGTTTTTACATCTAAATCTTTATTATCTTTTTGCTGAATTAAAGCTCCAAAAGGTGTTAATTTTATTTCTTCATTTTGAAATTTTAATATTTTTTCTAAAGGAGTATTAAGTTGAATTATTCTTAAATTTTTCTTTCTTTTTAACTCTTCAAGCGCATCATCCTCAAAAGCAGGAGCAATAACCACTTCTAAAAACATGGCGCTCAATTTTCTTGCTAATGATAAATTTACTTTTTGACTAAAAGAAACAATGCCGCCAAAAGGACTAATTGGGTCAGAATCTAGCGCTTTATCAAAAGCAAGCTCAATGTTTGATGCTAAAGCAACGGCACAAGGAGTTAAGTGTTTTACAATAACGCAAGTTGCAACATCAAAAAACTCAGCTGTAATTTCAATGGCTGATGTAGCATCTAAAAAATTATTGTAAGACATTTCTTTTCCGTTTAACAAAGACCAGCTTATTTCCTTGCCTATACTATACAAAGAAGCTTCTTGGTGCGGGTTTTCACCATATCTTAAATCTTGAATTTTTTCAAAGAAATATGCTTTGTTGGAAGTTTTTGCTTTAAATTCACTTGATAATTTTGAATTGATTAAAAAATCGTATTTTGAAGTCTTCAAAAATGCCTTCAGCGCAAGTTCTTGACGTTTTTTTTCGTCAATTTCATCAAAGTCAATTTTATAATCAGAACTGTCTGAAATCACAATAACATTATCATAATTTTTTGCAGCAGCCCTTAAAAGTGCAACACCACCTATATCAATATTTTTAATCAAAGTTTCTAAATCAACATTTTTATCCATATATTGTTCAAATGGATATAAATCAACGACAACAACATCAAAAGCCTTGATGTTTTTATCTAGCCTTTCTTCTTGGTTTGCTAAAATTCCTGCAAAAATATCTGGGTGCAAAGATTTAACTTTTCCTCCAAGAAGCTCGCCAAATCCTGTTATAGTCGAACTTTCAACAGCTTCAATTCCTTTTTCTTTTAAATATTTATAAGTGTTACCTGTTGAAACTATTTCGTATTTTTTATCTATTAAATTTTTCGCTAAAATTTCAATATTTTCTTTATTAAAAACACTAATATATGCTCTCATTTTTGCCTTTCTTTGCTACTTTTTTATTATTC
>JAZUSV010000115.1:0-3496 GCA_045606885.1 Candidatus Gastranaerophilales bacterium
TTATTCTTTTTAAAATGTAAACCCAAGTACTCATTTAAAATAATCCTAATGCAACAAATGTTAAACTTCAATTAATCAAATAAGCTATTTAATCTTTCTTGAATGTCAGCAGGGTCAATTTCATTAGTTATATTATTAACATCCATTGCTTGTTGGAAATATTTTGCAGCTTCAACATTTTCGCCTTTTAGAGCATAACATCTACCAACGTTGTAATAAGCTAAAGCATAATTTGGATTGCATTCAATAGCAGTAAAGAAACAGTCTAGTGCATTTTGAAGCTGTACTAAATCATCAAGATAAATTACACCCAAATTATTGTGTGCAATATCATAATTAGGGTCAAATTTAATTGACAATCTATATTCCTTAATAGCTTCATCTAAATCGCCCATGCCCCAATATAAATATCCAAGGTTACAGTGTATTTTAGAATTGTTTGGCTCTAGTTCAAGCGCACGCCTATAAACAATTAAAGCATTTTTATAATCTTCGTTATCATAAAAAGCGCTGCCTAATGATATATAAACATCGATTTCTTTTGGAGTAAGAGAATTTGCAAGTTGATAGTTTGCTATCGCACAATCAGTATTTTTAATAACATTTTGTTGAATATAGCCCAAAGTTTGTGCAACAATGCTTGTCCAATCAGGTTTTGGGTTAATTGTCAAAGCAGCCTGATAATGCGCAATGGCTTTTTCGGCTTCCCCTTTCATAAAATACAGATTTGCTATATTAGAGTGCAAAACAGCATTATTAGGATGAATTTGGATGTATTTTTGATAATACTGAATAGCGCTATCGTAATCGCCATATTCTTCATAAGCTTGAACTAGTCCAGAATATGCGCTATGGCTCATTGAATCAAGATATAGTGCCATTTTATACTCTTGAATAGCCTCTTCAAGTTTACCAATTTTTCGATAAGTATCACCAAGAGCGTTGTATAGAGCACCGAAAGCAGGCATAGTTTCAGTTGCGTCAGTATAACATTTAATCGCTCTTTCAACATCACCTTGCGCCATATAGGCTTCTGCTTTCCATAAAACAGGGATGATTTTAAACCATTTTGCTTTTTCTTTTAAGTTTTTAATTGCCTCTTTATCAAATGGCAATGTTAAATAAGATAACATTAGCTCAGCATAACTTTGCCATTTCATTTTAGAATTTTTAAAATGAAGGGCGTTTAAAAGTCTAAATTTTGAATAATGCAATCGAGAAGAATTTAATCCTGCTGATTTAAGAGCTAATTCAATTTGTTCAAGTGCATCTTGAAATCTGTCTTTCTTTTTCAAGCAATTTGATATCATATAATGACATTGCGCCTTGCAAGCACCTTTTTCAATTGCAATATTGAAATAATTAATCGCTTTATCAAGTTCGCCTTTATAATAAAGTGCATTACCGATTTTATAGTAGATATCACCATTATCAAGCATAACTTCAGCAGCTTTTTGATATTCGGTAATTGCTTCATCTATATATTGCTTTGCCTGATAAACATCCAAATGCCAATCCAAATACAAATCACCAAGTCTAATATGAAGATTGGTATTAGGCTCTTTTAAAAGCAAATTTTGACAATATTCAATCGCCTGTTGAATTTCGCCTTTTTTTGTGTAGTCATTTATCTTCTTCTCAATTTTTTTAATATCTTCCAAAACAACTCCAAGTCTATTATTTTTTTGCAATTAATTTGAATACATATTTTACGATTCTATCTTCGTCGTACATTTTTAAATTATAAAACTTAGCAACGCAATAGTCATCATTAACTTTAATTATTTTACCACTAGCATTAAAAGTTTTGCCAAAATATTTTTCATCAAATATTAAAACAACTTCATCATCTAACTTAAAGCTGGTTTCACTGCATACAAAAGCAATTCCGCCAGCAGAAATATTTATACAATAACAAGTAAAAAGTTCATTATTTTTGCTTAATTTAAAAACTAAATTAGATAAAACTCGAACATGTTCTCGTTTTTGCTCAACAGGAATAGTTGCACCATTTTCAATAACAATGCAATTTTCGCTATTCAACTCGGAAATTATATGACTTTTCATATTTTTAATTCCGAGATGAGTATTTGCTTTTACAAAAATTCTATCTAATTCTTTTAAATTCTTTGCCTTAACTAAAGAATCATAGGAAAGCAAAACTTTAATTCTATCTTTAGAATAGTCAAAAACAATACCTTCTACACAGATATTATTCTTGGTGTTAATTTGCAATATATGATTTTTCCTAATCTCTTCCATAAAACGATTTTAGATTATTTTTAGTTTTTTAGCAAATTAAATAAACCTTATGCACTAATTATTCCATGACATTTGTAATCAAACTCATCTTCAATAAAATCAGATGAAATTAATTCTTGCGCAACAACAATATATTTCAAACTATGCTGTGCATTATGTTTTAAAAATCTATCATAATAACCTTTGCCATAGCCAAGTCTAAAATTGTTTCTATTTGCCATAAGAGCCGGAATGTAAATTATATCAAGAATTTGCGGGTCTATTGATTTGCCTTGAGGGATTTTTTCACCAAATTTACCTTCAATCATATTTTGTTCATCAATATATTTCACGAACTCGAGTTCATTTCCGACCGTTTTTGGAAAATAAAAATTTTTACCTTTTAAATTAAGCAATCCCAAAAGATTAATTTCGTTTTTTATTGGATAGTATAAAGCTATATGACGTGCATCAATAAACTCTTTAGAATTAAGTATTTTTGAGACAATTCTAGATGATTTTACGTCAATTAAACCACTTTGAGCCAAAGAAACTCTTATTTCTTTGGCAATTTTTCGACATTCAATTTTTGATTGAGCTTTAATCATACTAGTTTGACAAAATATGGATATGCAAATGCATTACTTCTTGACCAGCTTGTGAGCCTGTATTTATATGTGTTTTGAAGTGAGAAATATTTTCTTGTTTGTTGATTTTTTTAATTGCTTCAAACATTTTTTTAATAAGTTCGCAATCTTCAACTTCGTTAAGAGATTCAATATGTTCTTTTGGAATAACCAAAATATGTTTTTTAGCTTTAGGATTAATATCGTTAATCGCAAAACAAACATCATCCTCGTACACAAATTTAGAAGGAATTTCACCATTTTTAATTTTACAAAAAACACAATTGCTCATTTTTATCTCCTTAACTTTTACTTAAATTATAGATTAAAAATATTAAAATTTTGCAAATAAATTTATTTTAAAAGCAATATGTTATACAATATTAACTATTATGGGGATGAATGCAAAAAAAGCATTAACATTAGGATTAGTTTGCACATTATTCAATGCGCAAATTGCGCTTTGCACAACAATGTCTGGTCACATTCAAAAAAATGAGCAAATCCAAGAGGAACTCAATAAAGAATTATTCACAGGCGAAATTGAAAAACTAGATGGAAACGATGTAATCAATCTTACTGTTTCCCAAGTTTTGAGCGCAGGTTACACCCTTGAAAGTCGGATCGTA
>JAZUSV010000116.1:0-2100 GCA_045606885.1 Candidatus Gastranaerophilales bacterium
TTTGTGATAAATTAATTTTATAAACACATTTTAAGAGGATATAAAATGACAAATACTAACCAAGAGCTTGCAACTACTTATGAAGCAAGAAACATTGAAAATGAAACCTATAAATTTTGGGAAGAAAATAATTGTTTTAAAGCTGATGCGACAAGCGAAAAAGACCCATATTCAATTGTAATTCCACCTCCAAATGTAACAGGTGTATTACACATGGGACACGCATTAGATGGAACATTGCAAGATATCTTGGTTAGATATAATAGAATGCTTCAAAAAGAAGTTCTTTGGATGCCTGGTTGTGACCACGCAGGAATTGCAACGCAAAACGTAATTGAAAAAAATCTAGCCAAAGAAGGTAAAACTCGACACGATTTAGGAAGAGAAAAATTCCTTGCTACAACTTGGGAATGGGCAGAAGAACACAAAAACAGAATTTTGGAACAGTTTAAACTTTTAGGTGCAAGTTTTGACCTATCAAGAAAAAGATTTACTCTTGATGAAGGCTGTTCAAATGCAGTTAAAAAAGTATTTGTGGACTTATATAACAAAGGCTTAATCTATAAAGGAAACTACATTGTAAATTGGTGTCCACGTTGCCAAAGTGCAATTTCAGACGTTGAAACAAACTATGATACTGAAGATGGTCACTTGTGGGAAATTTCTTATCCTCTAAAAGATGAAATGGGTGCAATTGTTATTGCTACTACTCGTCCAGAAACAATGTTTGGTGACGTTGCAATCGCAGTTAACCCAAATGATTATAAATACAAAGAACTTGTTGGTAAAAATGTTGTTATGCCTCTAACAGGTAGAACAATTCCAATTATTGCAGATGATTATGTTGACAAATCATTTGGTACAGGTGCACTAAAAATCACTCCAGCACACGACCCTAACGACTTTGAAGTTGGTATACGCCATTCATTACCTCAAATTAAGGTAATTGACGAAAAAGGTTGTATGATGAGAAACGAATATGTACCACCACAACTTCAAGGAGTAACACGTGAAAAAGCACGTGAAATGACCATTGAAATGCTAGAAAAAAACGGTGCATTATTAAGAATACAAAAACACGTTCACAATGTTGGAAAATGCCAAAGATGTTCTACAACAATCGAGCCACTATTATCTCAACAATGGTTCGTTAAAATGGAACCTCTTGCAAAACCTGCAATTGAAGCTGTTAAAAATGGTTCAATTAAATTTATTCCTCAACGTTGGGAGAAAAACTACCTAATGTGGATGGAAAACATTCGTGATTGGTGCATTTCTCGTCAATTATGGTGGGGTCATCAAATCCCTGCATATTATCATAATCAAACAGGCGAAATGATTGTAGCATTAGAAAACCCAGACCCAAATAATTATACACAAGAAACTGATGTACTAGACACTTGGTTTTCATCAGGCTTATGGCCGTTTGAAACAATGGGCTGGCCAGATACAACTCATCCAGATTACAAAAAATTCTACCCAACAAACACTCTTGTAACAGGTTTTGATATTATTTTCTTCTGGGTTGCAAGAATGATTACAATGGGTCTTGAATTCACAAAACAACCTCCGTTTTCAACAGTATACATTCACGGCTTAATCCGTGATGAACACGGTCAAAAAATGTCAAAATCAAAAGGCAACACAATTGACCCTGTTGATTTAATTGAAAAATACGGTTGTGATGCGCTAAGATTTACACTAACACATTTGTGTACTTATGGCGGTCAAGATATAAAAATCAGTGATGAAAAATTTGAATTTGGAAGAAATTTTGCAAATAAAATCTGGAACGCTTCTCGTTTTGTATTGATGAATTTAACAAAATCAAAAGACGAGCTAAAACTAGACTTAAACAGCTTGTCAATCGCAGACAAATGGATTTTGAACGAATTGAACGAAGTTTCACGCGTTGTAAACGAAAACCTTGAAAACTACAGAATTGGCGAAGTTGCTTCAATTTTATATGATTTCTTCTGGAATAAATATTGCGATTGGTATATTGAATTATCAAAAATTGAGAAAAATGAAGCAGTTTTAGTATATGTTTTAGATCAATATTTAAGATTACTTCATCCAATTATGCCTCATATTACTGAA
>JAZUSV010000117.1:0-2630 GCA_045606885.1 Candidatus Gastranaerophilales bacterium
TTCTATTGCTTCAATATACATCTTTCTATAAAAAGAAATGCTACCAAGATTAATTAAAGCTTGAAAATCATTTGGCACAATTTCTAAAAGTTGTTTATAAACAATTAACGCATTATTTAAATCGTTACATCCAACATAATAATTTGCTAAATTTCTATAGTTCTCAATATCAGAAGGATTTGCACTAATTTTTTGCTTTAATTCAGCAATAATATTTTCTCTAAACAATTCAAAACTCCAATAAATTAATTTTTAAAAACTTTAGTATTTTCAAATATATATCTACTTTGCGCTAGTGCCATATTTTTTAGTGAACAAATGCCGTCATCTTCAGATGAAATCACTCCAATTGATTTTAATCGATTAGCAACCATTTCATTAAGCTCAGAGCTCTTGATATACAACCCGCAATTACTATCGCAAACTTCGTTTTTAAATGGACAATTTTTCATAAAAATATTATACACCAAAATTATTATTTGTTATAATAAAGTCATGAAAAATATATTAATCGTTATAGATGATATAGAATTCAAGTATTTTGAGTTTAACAAGCTCGTAACAAACTTTTGGCTTGTGTGGGAATATTTAAGGCGAAAACACAAGGTTTTCATTACCCTGAAAAACAAGCTTTTCCAAAAAAGAAACATACCTTATGCGCTGGTCTTTGAAACGCATATTGAAAACGAAGATATAATCAAAGAAAAAGAACCAACAACAAAATGCCTAAACGACTTTGATACAATATTTTTTAGACCAGACCCGCCCGTAGATATCGACTACATTAACGCAAGCTACATTTTATCTTATGTAAATAAAGATGTTTTTATCATTAACAACCCAAAAGCCATCAGAGAAAAAAACGAAAAGTTATACATCAACGATTTTCAAGATTTAATTCCTGATAATATTATTAGCGCTGATGAAAAAATCCTAAAACAATTCCTTTTTGAAAATAAAGAAATTGTAATTAAACCAACAAACAGATGTTTTGGCTCAGGCGTGTTTTATTTAAATTCAAACGATAAAAATATCAATGCCATTTTATCGAGCGCAACTAATAATTTTAAAACACAAGTTATGGCGCAAGTTTATTTGCCACAAATTTCCCAAGGGGATAAAAGATTAATATATATATGTGGCAAAATTTACGACTATTGCGTAACCAAAATTGCTTCAAATAACGATTTTAAGTTCAACGAACACAACTCATCAACACTAAAACTTGCAAAATTAAACGATGAGGAAAAGCTAATTGAACAAAAGGTAAAAGAAAAATTTGAGCATGATGGGATATATCTTGCAGGATTAGATGTTATAGACGGAAAAATAATCGAAATAAACATCACAAGCCCATGCTTTTTTATAAAAGAAATTAACGAATTATTTAATATAAATTTTGAAAGGATAATAGTTGATGATATAGAAAACTATGCAAATAAAAGAAATAGTACACTTTTAACAACAACGTAAATTTTTTTTCAAAAATAGCAAATTTAAAAATTTAGAGGTTTTGTAAAATTACCATGAAAACGCAATTAACATATTCGCAAAGAAACAACCATATTAACAACAATCTACTGATGCGCAAGCACAAGTTAGTCGCAGAGCGCAATTATGACAAGAATAGAACAATAGCAAGAGAGAATAAAGAACTAAACAGACCCGCACGAGCGATAAGCTTTGGCGGGTCTGCAGGTTTATCAAAAGGAATTACAAAGGCATTCCACAAAACCGTAGAATTTGTAAACGACAATGAAGCTGCATACAATGCGATTTATGCTTGGATTGTTGCAGGTATTTTGAAACCGGCAGCAGTTTTAGCAATGCCAGGTTCTGAAGATAAAGATAAACAAATCGTTGCAACTAAAAACTTCTTACAAGCATTCTTGGGCGGTTTCTTGGGTTTAACCATTGGTGGTGGTTTTGTTAAAAAATCAATCGACATGGTTAAAAACAACTTAAGATTAATCAAAGTTACAGATGAAAAAATTGAGCCTTTCGGAGCAGAAAGCAAAGAGGTAAAAAAAGTTGCACAAAAAGCCCTTCAAGAAGAATATAATAACCTAACAAACAGGGTTAAAAGAGCTGGCAAAGCCTTCAGAGAAAATGAAGGATTAAGCAAAATTACAACCTTTGTAAAAACTTTATTTAAAAAAGCAAAATACACACCAACACAAGAACAAATAAAGGAAAAAGCCAAAGCCGTTGCTGAAAACTTTAGCAAAAATCACTTTGGAATTTTTGCTAAAAATGAAGACTTTACAAGACTATTGATAAGTGAAAAAGCAAATATTAAATCAGGCACAACATATTTAGATGCTTTTGAAGTTCTTTGGAAAAATTCTACAGGCGCACTAACAGCTATAGGCAAAGCAAAAGTTTCAAGCTTGCTTCTGCCTGGTGTAATGGCATTTTTATTTGCTAAGAAAAACATAGAAAAAGCTCAACAAGAAAAAGCAAAACAAGCAACTTTAATAAACAACTCAACATTCAAAAACGAACAAGCGCAATTCCAAAAAATGTTAAACAAAAACAATACAAATTTAACATTCAAAGGAAGCCCTCTGAATGCTGCTATTGAAGGTTTAGCAAAAACCGTTGAACATATTGGCATGTCTAAAATCGGC
>JAZUSV010000118.1:0-4616 GCA_045606885.1 Candidatus Gastranaerophilales bacterium
CTTCAACTAATTTATAACTCCAACGACAAGCTTGAGCACAATTTCCTTGATTAGCTTGACGTTCGCCTTTTGTCATATAATCAGATAATAAGCAACGACCAGAATAACCCATGCATTGAGCTCCATGAACAAACATTTCAAGCTCCATATCAGGAACTTCTTTTCTGATTCTTTCAATTTGCTTGTAAGATAATTCACGAGCCAAAATTGCACGAGTTGCCCCTAAATCTCTCCAGAATTTAACTGTTTCAGAGTTTAAAATGTTTGTTTGAGTTGAAACGTGAATTTCAATATCAGGAATATTTTGTTTTAAAACTCGATAAATCCCAAAATCACTAATAATAAGCGCATGAGGTTTAGCGGTTTTAATTATTTCTATTGTTTGATGTAATTTATCAATGTCCTTATCGTAAGCAAAAATGTTCAGCGTGCAATAAACTTTTTTTCCAAGCTTGTTTGCAATTTCAACTGCAGTTTTTAAATTATTTTCGTCGATTAATTCGCCTTTTCTTAAAGCCCTAAGCGAAAAATCAACCAAACCAAGATACACTGCATCTGCACCGTATGCAAATGCATATTTCATTTTTTCAATACTACCTGCGGGCATTAATAATTCATTCATAGCTTAATTTTAACATAACCATGGTAAAATTTATAAAGAAGGAGTTATTTTATGAAAAAATTATTATTATCTACTCTAGCTGCAATTTTATTAAGTGGCTGTGCAATGTGTGCAAACTCTAAATCGTTAGACATTTTAACTTTATTTTCAACTAAATCATACAGTCAAAATAAAGCTTGGATAGGCACTTTCCAACTTGTTTGGAATGATATGAAAAACAATATCATAAAACATGATATTAAATTTATTAAAGAAAAACCAACACAAGAGCTTATTGGTTTAAACAAAGAAGAGTTTAATTCTTCAATGTTAAACGACTCTTCTTATTACACAAGCTACGGCAAAACCTCGCCAAAAGCTAAACTAAAAATCGAAAAAGATATTTTTGCAAAATTCAAAGAAAAATCAGATATTTTAGATATGATGGATTGGTCTGAAGGTGCTGGCAAATATTATGCTTATGCAATGTTAAAAAAAGAATTTGATTTTCTTGAAGCATTCGACAAACTTGAAAAAATGTCTTTTAACAATTCAAAAGAAAAATATGAATTTTTTGGGATAGACGAAAATTCTAAAGAAATTTTAGATAAAAATATAGACGTATTGTTTTATAACAACAAAAATGACTATGCAATTCGATTGTTAACAACAAATAACGACAGAGTTTTTCTATATAGAACAAATTCAAACACTTCATTTGATAAAATCTATGAAAAAATGAAAAAAGATACTCAAAAATACAAAGGCAACAGAGAATTTGCAAAATTAGACACACTTAAAGTACCTAATTTAAAAATCAATTCTCAAAGAAAGTATCCAAATCTTTGCAATAAACAAATCGAAGGAACAGATTTATATTTCTCAGATGCTATTGAAACCCTACAGCTTGAACTAAACAACAAAGGCGGAAAGGTTAAATCTGAAGCAATGATTATGGCTAAAAATTGCTTATTTCAACCTGAAGAAAAAACAAAACCACGAGAATTTAACTTTGATAAAACATTTGTTATGTTCTTAGCTGACGCAGGCAAAGAAAACCCATATTTAGCGTTAAGAATTAAAAATTTAAATGAATTTCAAAAATAATGTTATACAAGATAATTAATTGGGTATTAATATAGTATCACGATGTCTGTTCGTGGAGATAAAAGCCCGTGACTGCTCGTGTTTGTGATTAATTGTTTAATCGGTGATTAAAAGCTCCCTAGAGGGAGCTTTTTAAATGCGCAAGCCGGTGCGATAACGAGCTTTCGATGAGAAAGCGAGTGAGCACTACGATTGCGACGTAGGATAATCGAGTCAATGAGCGACAACGAAGTGGTAGCGAATTTGACGAGATACCCACAGGAGCATGCGCAAGCCAGAGTGAAGACCAAATCGTTGAGATTTGGTCAAAACTGTTGATGGGCGACGTAGAAATCTTTGATTTCACAGGAACAAAATACACAAACCGTAGAAGTCCATTATTTTTTATCGTGCACTTAATGAAATATTTACACGAAGGACATGTTTGAGCGATAGCGAGTTGTCCGAGAGTGTGAATATTGAATTTAGTGCACTACTAGTAGCCAATATATAATCAAGCCATGTTTTTCTTTTCTTGGTTCTGTTCTTTTCTTTTTGCACTACGGCGTTTGAGTTCAAAAAGAAAAGAATGAACAAAGAGATAATAAAGGATTCTTCGGCTAACGCCTTGAAATGACAACTAATTTGCTCCTGTGGGACTTTGTCCCACGTCGCCTGCGTAGTGCTATCAACAAAGCTCAACGCTTTGTCGATTTAGCACCGACTTCGTGCTCTGGATTGCCACGCTAACGCTCGCAATGACGGAATGAAAATGAAACGTTGCACTACGTCACTGCGAGAGCTTTAGCTCGTGGCAGTCCAAAAAAATTCCACTTTTAACATCCTTACATCGATATAAAGATTGTATAAGGAAATCGAGTTTTTCGAATTTTTTTGTATATACTTATAATGTCAGAGAACTAAAAGAGGAAAACCATGCAAGCTGTTGTAAATTCAAACATCGTTAAACAAGAAAATATAATGGAAAAACTTGAATATTTATTAGCAGATGTTGATAATTCAACAAAAAACGATGTTGAAAACTCAATTGTAGCAATGGGTGCAAAAGTTGTTAACGCTCTTGTTGAAAAACTAAGAACCCTAAAAGGACTACAAAGAGGAATTGTTGCAATGAGCTTAATTAGAATTGGCGAAAGTTCTCGTGCTCCATTGATGGCTTTAGCAACAGAATGCAATGAACATCAATGGATGGCAGATTATTTGCTATCTGAAATTTAAACGACACTTAAGGCTGATTATACTTAAAAACAAATTAGCATTTTAGATAACCTTTTATGGTAATGAATACAAATTGAATAAAACGCATAATTTTAACATAAAATTGTGCGTTTTTAATTTAGAAAAAATTAACAAAAACCATAAAAGGAGGAAAGATGACTATTAAAAGAAAATTAGTATTAGGCGCTACTACTACATTTTGTGCCTTAGCACTTACCGTGCCTATGACATTTGCTGCATGCCCAATCAATTCTGATTGCGGATGCGATAAAACTTCTCAAGGCATTGTTACTCCAAACAATGCTACTTGCTCAAAATGCAAACAAAACCCTTGCTGTTGCGAAAAGAAAAACTTTTTCAGCGGATTATTCAGCAAGAAAAATGACGATTGTGGTTGCACAACAGGTGCTGCTGCTCCTTGCGGATGTGAAGAAAAACAACCAGATTGTGGGTGCGAAAAAAAGACTGATGACTGCGGTTGCACAGGCGCAGCTGCACCATGCGTAGAAACAGCACCATATAATCAACAAACATACGCATATCCAAACTCAATTTATTCAAACTCAGACCACGCTCAAGTTGGAGATTATGCAGACACTGCTTCAATCAATGAATCTGATTCTTTGTTAACTCCAAATTACCGAGCAAACGCAAACTGTGGTTGTACAGGCGCTGCCGCACCAATTTATCGAGGTGTTCCTGTTGAATGCGAATGCCCAACAGGGAGTGCTGCTCCTATTATCAATTCTAATATGATGCCAAAATATGATTGCGACGCAGCTCCAAATGTTCATTCAACAACAAATATGGACATAATTAAAGTTACAAAAGAACCTTGCAACTGCTTTAATTTTACAGGTGCTGCAGCAGACATCACTTCTCAACAATATCCTGATGTTTTTGACAGCTATTGGGCAGCAGGCGATATTAATCGCTTGACAGAACAATGTATTTTAGAAGGCTATCCAGATGGAATGTTCAAGCCAAACCGAAAAGTATCACGTGCCGAAATGGCAACAATGGTTGTTAAAGGTTACAATTTAGACGTTACATCTAATTGTGATAACTTAACCTTTAAAGATGTTCCAAGAAATCATTGGGCACATAATTACATCTCAAAAGGTGTAGCAGAAAACATGATTGCAGGTGTAACAAGTGATAAATTCTATCCAAATAAACACATTACAAGAACAGAAGCTCTTACAATTATGTCTAAAGGCTTAAATTGCCCAATGAACGACGACAAAGCAGAAGAAATTTTGTCTCAATATAAAGACGGTTGCGATGTACCTTGTTGGGCAAAACAACACATAGCAAAAGCTATTGAAAATGGTGCACTTAAAAATGAAAGAAACCAAGACTACATTAGACCAAACGACAAAACAACAAGAGCAGAAGCTTCTGCAATGTTACAAGGTATGCGCCTTGCAGGTGGATATGATAAATCAACCAAAACCGCAAGCCAAGATTTAGGCGGAAAAACATTTGTTGAAAGAGAAACCAAGGTTTCAATTCCAACGCTACAATTGACAATGAATGACGTAATTAACGCAAAACACGCAAATGTTGGCGAACAATTCAGCGCAAAAACTTTAAACGACATCACAATCAATGGACAAACATTCCCTTGTGGTTCATTAGTTAGAGGTAAAGTTGTTGAAGTTACAAGACCAAGCAAAAACTGTAAAGG
>JAZUSV010000119.1:0-2175 GCA_045606885.1 Candidatus Gastranaerophilales bacterium
CAATTTAGGCTTCTAAGAGCATACAATTTATTATTAATTAACAAAAACTTTTTTAAAAGTTCTTTATTTATAACATTGGGGTGAATATTTTATTTAAATTTACCCAAAATATTTGAAGCTTCTAGACAAAACTGCTGGGGCGTCTGTGCTTTCTGCATAAGCATTTGTGGCTGCGATTTCTGAAACTTTTTTTCTTAATCCACCTAAATCTAAATTGTCTAATTTGTACATTTGCCCAAGAGCTTCAAAGCCTTCATCTGTCAAATGACCATTTTTAATCAAATGAGAGTTTGCTTCGGCTAGCATTTTACCTGTCATACGCTTGCCTTCAACTGTTTGAATTTTTTGACCTATTAATTTGCTAGCGTCATCAATTCCTCGATTAATTGCCTCTGCTAATTCGCCCATTGTTGCTTTTTCTACGAATTTATTTGGAATATATCGCCCACGAGCTCCACAAAAACTGATATTTTCTACCATAACACACTCCTTTTCTGTTATATATAAAACAAATTGGAGTAAAAAATTGCCTAGTTTATTTGTGTAAGTAAAAAAGTTAATTTTTTAGCAATTTTCATGTGCAAAAATACTTTATTAAATAGTAGGTAGGATTTTAAAGGGGGATTTTATGACATGTAGTATTGTTGGAAATAAACCATCATTTCCAAATCTTTGTCCTTGGGTTGTTGCTTCGGATGGACCTGAAACGGGCGGAATTAGCGGAAACATTAACCCAAGACAACCCGACCCATTTGTCAAAGAAGAAAGACCAACAACAATTGACATAAAGACAGGTGAATTAGTTTACCTTGATGAATATTTAAAGGATTTATACGAAGATATTTGTTGTGATTATTAAAAAAAGAGGGTTTATGCCCTCTTTTTTTGGTTAAAAATCCTTTTTGTTTAACACATCTAAATATAAAAACTTATATTTTTGAGCGGACTCTTCCCAAGAAAATTTTGTATCTATGCAATTTTTAACGATATTTTTAAAATCATCTTTTCTATCGTAATATGTCCAAATTGCGTTTTTGATTTCGTTAACCATTGACTGAGCGTCGTAGCCAAGGAATTTAAAACCTGTTGCGTTTTTATTTGGATAAGCAACAATTGTGTCATCCAAACCGCCAACAGCTCTAACAATTGGAACTGAGCCATATTTCATTGCTACCATTTGTGATATTCCGCATGGTTCAAATAAACTTGGCATTAAGAACATATCTGAAGCTTTATAAATTTTTTCGCTTAAATCCGCTTTAAAATCAATCCAAGCTCTGATGTTTGAAGAGTTGTTAGAAGTCCAAATTAACATATTTTGGTAGCCCTCTTCTCCTGTTCCTAAGAAAACAAAATCAGCCGGTTGATTCATCAAACCAAATTTTGCTACATCAATCAAATCTAATCCTTTTTGATAAACAAGTCGAGAAATCATTGCAATTAGTGGTCTATCAGGATTAACAGGTAAACCAAATGCTCTTTGGATTTCCTCTTTATATTGTGCTTTTTCTTTTAAATTGAATTTCTTTTTGTCGTAGTGTGTGCCGTTTAGAATACCGCAAAGCTTGTATGTTTGACCACGTAAAGTGTAGTCCATTCCTTCACCAAAGTCTGAACCTAGAATTTCTTGCGCATATCTTGGCGAAACGGTTGTGATTTTATCTGCACAATATAGAGCACCTTTTAGCCAATTAACTCTTCCGTAGTGTTCAACGCATTGGCTATGGTACACATTATCCCAGCGCATATTTGCAAAATCTATGATTGCTTTGTCGCATTCGCCCTGATAAGCGAGGTTGTGAATTGTGAAAATTGATTTTGTATCTTTGTAAAATTCATCATATTTATAGTTTGATTTTAAATACACAGGCAACATTGCGGTGTGCCAATCGTTAGCGTGAATAATATCTGGTTTAAAGTTTAAAAGTTTTGCATATTCTAATGTCGCTAGTGAAAATGAAACATATCTTTGCATTTCATACATTTCATCGCACCATTTTGGATAGACCACGTTAAAGCAAGAAAAATATTTTGGATTAGCTATAAAAAATACTTTTACTTTGGTTTTTGGAATTGTTGTCATAAATAATTTGAAAACGTGACGAGAATGTCCCATATCTAAGGTTAGCTCTGAATTTTCAAGCTCCACAATGTCGTGTTTTGCAACATCAACAC
>JAZUSV010000120.1:0-2889 GCA_045606885.1 Candidatus Gastranaerophilales bacterium
TTTCTAACATTATTTTCAAAAATTCATCTGAATTAGGAGTAACAATAGAAATATCAGAAGGCTTAACTCCGCTATTTATAAGGTTTTTGATATTCAGCAAAACATCATCAATCATTTCATTTCTTTTCAAAAACGATTTTGTTTTAATATCACCTAGCTCGATTTGCTTATCATTTCTTACATTTTCAAGAATTTTTTTTGCATTGATTGTTTTTTGATTTTCTTCAAATGGTGTTTTGGCTTTTTCGTTTAAAAACTTTTCAAAATCAATATTAATCGCACCTAAATATCCTAATCGACTAGAGCCAAGCAAATCATAGCCGATGAAAAATTCTTTAACTGTTGGTTTAATATGGTTTAAAAATGCAAACAATGCCGGAGTTATTTCATCTCCATCGTCCAGAAAAACATATTCAAACTTGTTTGGCAATTTTTTATATAAAAACTCAAACAAATTTACCTGACGAACATAGTCAAAAGCTCTTAACTCAATTGATTTAAGTTTATATTTATCAAGAGCAAGCTGTGCTTCTGTTGAATAACTTTCTTCTAATATTTGGGCTCTTTTTTCCACTTCATCACGTGACAAATTATTAAAATTAATCAACGAATTTCTTCTAAATAATTGATGAAGTAAACTTGTTTTTGAGTTGTAGCCTGTAAAATTAACCTCTTGAATAACATCTTTTAAAATTTTTTGGGAAACTTCTAATCCACAGAGATTTGGAATAATTTTTCTTTTTCCGCCTTTGATTGAATTTTCAATTATTGCCCAATTTTCAAGTATGTAATTATAAACCAACCCAGCAAAACTATATATTTTTATGTTGCCAATTGAACCAAAAGGCGAACGTGCTTTTAAGTTGTTAATAAATTCTTTTTTCTTGGAAGAATTTTGCACCAAAACCAAAATATTTTCAGCCGCAACACCATTTTGAAGAAGTTTGAAATATTCTTCTTCAAGTATTTTAGTTCTATTTGTAATTGATGGCGCATTTATAAGCATTTACAAAATATCCGACGGGTCTATATCTACAACCATTTTAATATCAGACGGCAATTTAATCGACCTTAAAAACCTTAAAATTGTCCTGTGTCCATTTTCTGCTAATTTATTTTTAACGATAATATTATAACGATATTCATCTTTAATTTTATTAATTACACAAGGTGTTGGACCCAAAACCAACAAAGTTTCATCTAAAGATAGTTTTTTAATATAATCTGACAAGGCTAATTCAATTTCTGCAACTGATTTTTCTGCTCGAAACTCACTTTTAGACGATAAAACAATTCTAATCATTTTTGAAAACGGAGGATAATCAAGCAATTCTCTTAATTCAATTTCATTTTCGTAAAAATTCTCGTAATTTTGCTCCTGCGCATTTTGAAGATAGATATTGTTTGAATTATACGTTTGAAAAATCACCTTACCTTCATTTTCGCCACGGCCAGAACGCCCTGCAACTTGTGTTAAAATTGAAAAACCACGCTCTGAACTTCTATAATCGGGCAAATTAAAACTCAAATCCGCATTAATTACCCCAACAAGAGTTACGTTTTTATTGTCTAAACCTTTTGCTATCATTTGAGTTCCGATTAAAATATCAATTTCGCCTTGTTGAAATCTTTTCAAAACTTCAATATGCTCATTTTTCTTCACTAAACTATCTGAATCAAGTCGTTCTATGCGATATTCAGGAAAAAGCGCACGAGCAGCAATTTCAACTTTTTGAGTCCCCATTCCAAAATGTTCTAATGCTTCTGAACCACACTTTTCGCACTTTGGCTCAACAATTGAAGAGTTGCAATAGTGGCATTTATATGAATTTGTTTGCGAATGATAAATCATTGGAATTGCACATTTTTTGCAACTTACAACCTCGCCACATTCCATACATTGAGTATAACTTGCAAAACCACGGCGATTAATCAAAAAAATCACTTGTTCGCCACGCTCAATTGTTTCTTTGACATTTTTTTGTAATGTTTTTGAAAACAGCGTATAGTTTTTCTCGGCCCTTTCTGTTCTCATATCAATCAAAACAACTTTTGGAAGTTTAGCGTTGTTGTAGCGCTCTTTCAATTTAAACAAGGAATTGGTGTTAATTGCTTCATAATAACTTTCAATCGAAGGAGTGGCAGAACCTAAAACCAACTTAGCGTCATATAATTCACACAATTTTTTAGCCACATCTTTGGCGTTATATCTAGGGTTTGGCATAGTTTGTTTATAGCTTGAATCATGTTCTTCATCAATTATTATCAAACCCAAATCCTTAATTGGAGCAAATACTGCACTTCTTGCACCAAAGAGAATTTTTATTTCATTGTTTCTTAGTTTTTTCCAAGTTTCATATTTTTCAGCTTCAGTTATTGAGCTATGCCAAATAGCTACACAATCGGAGCCAAAATGCTCAATTGTGCGCATAGTTAATTGCGAAACGAGGGCAATTTCAGGCGCTAAAAAAATAACATTTTTGCCTTTTTTAATTGTATCTTCAATTAATTTAAAATAAATTTCGGTTTTACCTGAGCCCGTTATTCCATATAAAAGCGAGGTTTTAGCGTTTACATGCCTGATATCATCTAAAACTTTGTTTTGAAGCGAAGATAACTCTTTATCAAGATTAATTTTTTCAACATCGAATAGCTTTGATTTAATTTTTGGTGTTCGGTATTTTTTAACGTTTTTTTCAAAAAATTTTTGTGGCAAAGCCGTGTTTAAAACAGTTTGAATATCGCAAAAATAATAGCTTGAAACCCATTCCAATAGTTGCAAATATTCAAGGGAAAAAAGTGGCTCACTATCTAAAATTTCAGAAATTTCTTTTGCTTTAATCCCTGCTTCAAGATAATCGCTAAAGCCAACAACATAAGCTTTTAGCG
>JAZUSV010000121.1:0-6380 GCA_045606885.1 Candidatus Gastranaerophilales bacterium
GAAGAATTTTTCTGGCTTTTGATACGGATTCCGCAGGCAAAAAAGCAATCGAACACGGTGCTGAAGTTATTAAAAACATTTTCACATCACTTGGCGACATAAAACAATTTGACTCAAACTTTAGAGAAACAAACGACAATGTTTGCGAAATTAGAGTTGTTCAAGAAATTGAAGGCAAAGACCCCGATGAATTTATTAGAGAGTTTGGCGGAGAAGAATATCTAAAAAAAGTTGAAAAAGCACCGTTATTACTTGATTATCAACTAAATCAAATCTATAGTGAAATCAACGGCAAACTATCTCCGCAAGAAAAAAGTAATTATGTCATTCAAATTGCCGATATTTTGTATCAAATTAAAAATCCTGTAATTTTAGACGATTATATAAAGGTAGCATCTTTTAAATTGGATGTTTCGCAATCAAATTTAAAAGCACAAATCTCAAACAAACAATCAGAAGAATTTGGAATTTTAAAAGCCGAAGATGAAAATCATTTAAATTTAAGAAAAAATGTCGCAAAAGATAGCGAAAATCAGTATGATTTGATGGAAGAAAATTTAATCAAACTTGCTTTTAGCGCAAATGATTCTGAAAAACAAAAATATTTTAGAGAAAAAATCAGCACTTATGAGTGTCAAAACAAAGACAATGGCAAGATTATAGAGTCCATTGACAAAAATTTTTATGAGGTAAATAATGTTGATGAATTAGCAAAAAAACTTTTTCTTGGGTTTTATAATGAACAGCACATCCAGAAAAAAATCTCAGACAATATATTTTCTTCGCATGAATTTAACAACTTATCCCAAGAGGACTATAAAAAGGCGATAGATGAAACTATATCTAGATTGAACAAACTAAACGAGGTGCGTGAAAAAAACGAACTCAAAAAATTGTTGAAAGACGATACTTTATCAGCAGAAGAAAAACTTCAAATTTCAGCAAGAATATTTAAAAAAACAGAAAATCAATAAAGATTGGAGAATAAATTAATGAGCAGAAAAAGAAATCCAGAGAGTTCAACAATAAATGTTTTGGATAAATCAGAAATGATAGAAGAAGATGAGTACTTTGAAGGTACCGGTCTTGAAACTGATAACATCTCAAACATTATGAGAACCCAAGGTGTAAGTACGGTTGAAACCTCAAGCGTATCAACTTTTTTTGACCATCACGAAGAAGACGAAGATGATCAAGATGGAAATGATATCTCTGTTCCAAGAGGCATTTCTGTTGATGATCCGGTTAGAATGTACTTAAGAGAAATCGGCAGAATTAAACTTTTAACAGCTGATGAAGAAATTGATTTAGCAAGAAAAATTGTTGCTGGCGGAAATTCTGGCGCAGTTGCAAAAAGAAAACTTGTTCAAGCAAACTTACGTTTGGTTGTTTCAATTGCTAAAAAATATGTAGGACGTGGCATGTTATTCTTGGACTTAATCCAAGAGGGCAACCTAGGTTTAATCAGAGCTGCTGAAAAATTTGACCACGAAAGAGGCTACAAATTCTCAACTTATGCAACTTGGTGGATTAGACAAGCAATTACTCGTGCAATTGCTGACCAAGCAAGAACAATTCGTATTCCTGTTCACATGGTTGAATCAATTAATAAACTTAAAAAAGTTACAAGAAAATTAGCTCAAGAGCTTGCAAGAAAACCATCTGAAGAAGAATTATCAGCAGAAATGGGCATTTCTATCAATAAACTAAGAGAAATCATCAAAGTTGCTCAAGAACCATTATCTTTAGAAACACCTATTGGTAAAGAAGAAGACTCAAGATTGGGCGATTTCATCGAAGATAAAGATGCTGATGCTCCTGTTAAAACCGTTGCACATGAACTTTTAAGAGAAGATTTAGCCGAAGTTTTAGGCTCTCTTTCTCCTCGTGAACGTGACGTTTTAAGACTTCGTTTCGGTATGGACGATGGTCGTCAAAGAACATTAGAAGAAGTTGGACAACTTTTTGGTGTAACTCGTGAAAGAATTCGCCAAATTGAAGCTAAAGCTTTAAGAAAACTTAGACACCCAAATCGCTCTAAACGTTTAAAAGAATATGTTGAAGTATAAGTTAAAAAACCCTCGTTTATGAGGGTTTTTTAATAGACATTTTAAACAATTATTTGTATAATAATTTAAACATTTTATTTGGAATTAATATGACAAAAAACAAAGCAAAACTAATAATATTCACAGGTCCATCGGGTGTAGGCAAAGGCACAATGTTGGCGGACTTTTTCAATCGTGCAGACCATAAAATCGTATATTCTGTTTCTTGCACAACAAGAAAACCAAGAGATGGTGAAATCAACGGAATGCACTATTTCTTTGTTTCAAAAGAAGAATTTGAACAAATGATTAACGACAACCAATTCCTAGAGCACGCTTGCTATAGCGGTAATTACTATGGAACAAACAAAAAATTTGTTGACGAAAAAATATCAAATGGCAAAAGCGTATTATTAGAAATAGAACTACAGGGTGCTCTGCAAGTTATGGAAAAACGCCCTGACGCAATAACAATTTTCATCAAACCACCAACATTTGAAGAACTAGAAAAACGCCTAAGAGGAAGACATACTGAAACCGAAGAGGCAATTCAAAAAAGATTAATTGCAGCTAAAGAAGAACTGAAAAACATAGACAAATTTCACTACGTTATTAAAAACGACAAAGTTGAAAAAGCGGTTGACGAGCTAATTGAAATATACAACAAGGAAACAAAATAAAATGAAAACCAACAGCAAAAATATTTTGCTTGGAATAACTTCTTCAATTGCAGCCTATAAAGCTTATGAATTAATTAGACTTTATAAAAAAAATGGCTACAATGTAAAAGTCGTTGCAACCAAAAATGCACTTGAATTTGTTTCCCCATTAGTGATTGAGACATTATCTGAAAACAAATGTTTCTACAATCAATTTGAATCAAGAGATAATGTTGAACATATTTCATTAGCAAGCTGGGCAGATATTTTTGTTATAGCTCCTGCTAGCGCTAACACTATTACAAAATGCGCACAAGGATTTGCAGACAATCTTTTAACAAGTGTTTTTTGCGCATATCTAGGCTACAAAAAACCTGTTTTATTTGCTCCAGCAATGAATACAGGAATGTGGGAAAATCCAATAATTCAGGAAAATATTTTAAAATTAAAATCGGTTGACTGCGATTTTGTTGAACCACAAGAAGGTTTTTTAGCTTGCAAAACACAAGGCAAAGGTAGATTAGCTGACATCAATTTAATTTATCATCAAACGCTTAGAAACTTATATCAAAACAAAGAAAATAACTCAAAAAAAATTGTCGTAACAATGGGTGGCACAAAAGAAGCAATCGATTCTGTTAGATATATCACAAATTCTTCTTCAGGCAAAATGGGTAACGCTATTGCAACTTGGGCATATTATCTTGGTTATGATGTTGCAGGAATTTCTACAATAGATAAAATCAACCCTTACAACACAATTTTAGTTAGTTCAGCAGTCAACATGTTAGAAGAGCTTGAAAAACTTGAATATGATTATTTAATTATGGCAGCTGCAGTCGGTGATTTTAAAGCCTCAAATCCTAGCGAAACAAAAATTTCAAAAGAAGATATATCAAACGAATTTAATTTAAAATTAACCAAAAATCCTGATGTTGTAGCAACTCTTGCAAGCAAAAAGCAGGCTCATCAAAAAGTCATCGGGTTTTGCTTGACCGATAAAGATTTAATAAACTGCGCTAAAAGCAAACTCAAAAACAAAAATCTTGATTTTATTGTTGCAAACGATGTTAAAACAGCACTTAACACAAATCAAAACAAGGTTACAATTATTGAAAAAAGTGGTAAAATTATAGATATAGATTTAGATACAAAAGAAAATATTGCTCGTAAAATCTTGGAGGTTGTTTGTGATTAAAACAGATTATATTATTTCAAAAATTGAAAAATATGCTTCATTAGAACTAGCAGAGCCTTGGGATAATTCTGGTTGGCAAATTAATTTAGACCACGATTACACAAACAAAGTTTTAGTTGCTCTTTCAATGACAAAAGACGTGCTAGAACAAGCAATTACAAATGATTGCGATTTAATCATCACACATCATCCAATGATTTTTAATCCAATTAAAAAAATTGACAATCCACTCATTGCAGAAGCAATCAGAAATAATATTTGCGTGTATAGTGCACATACAAACCTTGATAAAACAAGCGGTTCTACAACCGACCAGCTTTGCGGTGTTTTGGGTTTACAAAATCCTGTAACTGTAGAAAACTACATCAAAATTTCACACCTAAAAGACGAACTTGCTCTTGAACAATTAATCCAAAATATCAAAACTACACTTAATTTAGAACACGTTAAATTAATTAATCCAAACAATATTGAAATAGTTAAAAATGTTGCAATCTGTGCAGGTGCTGGCGGTAGCTTCATAGACACCCTAAGGGATTACGATGTAGATGTGTTTATAACAGGTGATATCAAATTCCACAAAGCTCTTGAAGTTGAAGGCTTTGCAGTTATTGATATTGGACATTTTGAATCAGAACTTCCAATTTTACCTTTAATTCAAGGGTTAATTGCAAAAACAAAAGTAGAAGTTATGATAGCAAAAGAAGAAAAACCTTGGACGATAATATAATGGCAATACGTTTCTTAACATCCGGAGAATCACACGGACAGTGCTTAAATGCAATAATTGAAGGAATTCCTTTTGGATATGAATTAGACTTTGATTTTATAAATTCTGAACTATCTGCTCGCCAACAAGGCGTAGGCAGAGGTGGCAGAATGCAAATTGAAACCGATAAAATTGAAATAAAATCAGGTGTAAGATTTGGAATTACAACAGCAAGCCCAATTTGCCTTGAAATTAAAAATAAAGATTGGCAAAATTGGCAATATCCAATGAGTATTGAAAAACTAAACTATGACAGCTTAGATGAAGAAATTAAAAATCAAATAAAAGAAAAAGAAATCACTCGCTTTAGACCAGCACACGCTGATTTAGCAGCAGCAGTTAAATATGGATTTGACGATATTAGATACTCTCTTGAGCGTTCAAGTGCTCGAGAAACTGCAACAAGAGTCGCCCTTGGCGCAATATGTCAAAATATTTTAAAAAATTACAACATTGAATTTGATTTTGAAGTTTTGCAAATTGGCACTTGCCAAAATAAAGACGAATTTGAAAATTACATCAACCAACACAAAGAACAAGGTGACTCGCTTGGTGGAATTATAAAAATTACAATAAAAAATACACCAATCGGTTTAGGTTCTTTTGTTAATTGGGATAAAAGACTAGATTCAAAACTAGCTGGAGCTTTAATGTCGATTCCTGCAATAAAATCTGTTGAAATTGGTCTAGGAAAAGACTATGCACTAAAAACAGGTTTTGAATCACACGACGAAATTTATTTTGAAAACAACAAACACCACCACAAAACCAACAACTCAGGCGGAATTGAAGGTGGAATGTCAAATGGTGAAGATATTATTTTAACGCTTGCAATGAAGCCAATTCCGACAATGAAAAAAGCACTAAATTCAATAGAAATTAAAACTCACAACCAAACAAGTGCACACTTTGAAAGAGCAGATAATTGCGCAGTTGAGGCGTGTGGAGTTGTAGCAAAAAATATGTGTGCAATTATAATTTTAGATGAATTTTTAGAAAAATTTGGAAAAGATTGTAAACGTGATATTGATTGCGCATTTGAAAATTATCAAAAGAGGATAAATGAAACATAATAAAATCGCACTAATTGGAATGATGGGAAGTGGAAAAACAACTGTTTCAAAGCTTTTAAGTGACAAACTAAATTTCAATTTATTTGATATTGATGAAATCTTTGAAAAAGAGAACAATATCCAAATAAAAGACTATTTTTCAAAATACGGTGAAAAAAACTTCAGATTAAAAGAAGCGCAAATTTTACAAAATCTTTCTAGTGAAAAAAATTGCGTGATATCTTGTGGTGGCGGAATTATTTTATCAAAAGAAAATCAAGATATATTATTTAGCACAGATATAACAACAATTTATCTTGAAACAGACGCAAAAACTATATTTGAAAGACTCAAAAACGATACAAGCAGGCCTCTTTTGATGGTTAAAAACACAAAAGAAGAAATTGAAAAAATATTAAATAAAAGAGCTGATTTATACAATCTTGCACAAATTAAAATAAACACAAATAACAAAACCACGGAAGAAATTAGCAAAGAAATATTGGAAATTTTATGGAAAAATTAATCATTTCAACACAAGAAAATCTTAAAAGCGAAATATTAATTGAAGATGATTTAAGAAATAACATTCAAAACTATTTTAAAGATAAAAAATATTTTTTAATCACAAACACTAAAGTTGCAAAGCTGTAC
>JAZUSV010000122.1:0-7530 GCA_045606885.1 Candidatus Gastranaerophilales bacterium
CACAGAACGACATGGCTACGATCCGACTTTAGTTTTCATTTTATTATAAATATTTGATTCACATCCTTGAATCGCAGGTCTGACAAATGGTTTTGCATTTTGTTTTGAAGTTCCATATTCAATTCGAAATGCTTTCAACCAGTTTGTGATGTCATATTTTTTTCCTGCTTTCGTTTTATACACACCATTGCTTCCACCAAATTTCACACGACCAACCCAATCACCATCTTTGTTTTCTGTTGGTTTGGTTGCATATATAGAATTTGCCATTCTTCCAGTCAATTTGTGTTTTTGTGCATGACTTTGAATTGCATTTTTCATGATAGATTGTCCTGCTGAAATCATTTCTTGATAGACATCATCCTTGTCTGCGAATGTTTCAATGGACTTGATCATATATTCAAGGTCATCATTTTGCGAAACAAAATTTGCCATATATATCACACCTTTCTTGATAGGTCAGAACAGGTCAGTTCTATCAATTCAGGTGATTTCACATATGTTCTTTTGATTGCATATTTTTTGCCTGATTTTTCATCAATAAGAATTGATTCATTTGAATAATTGACCAACATCATTTCGACCATCAAATCTGCTTTATAACCAAGCGAATTTGAATGCAATTCTTCTGCCCTTGAAACTGACTTGAAGTTTGCAACAATGTGTTCCACTTTGTGTTCAACATCCACATCGAATCCATCAGAATCCTTTGTGGATGTAATTGAAACAAGTGTGACTGCATCAACCCAGTTATTCATTGACATCACCAACTTTCGTGTATGTGGATTCCTGTGTCATTTTGTTTCTGATTGATTCATACATTTTCATGTATATTTCAGTGTCAGTTCTATCATTTCCACGATGTGCCTTCACGAAAGAAGTGATGCAGTTCAAAACCTGATCATCATATTTTCCATCTTTGTTTTTTTCAAAACATTTTTCGGAAATACCACTTTCAATGCAATCAATTTTTCCAGCAGAAATCAGTGATTCAATTTCAGCATCAAAAACATTGCTTGATATATAACATCTTTGTTTTATTATTTGAAGCATTCAAATCATTCCTTTCTGCTATAATAAAAGAACTATTCTGAAACTAATTCAACAACAGTTCTTGATTGGTCTGAAACTAATTTTCCATCACAAATCATTGTGCATTTATTTACCCATTGATCAGTGTCTTCATCGAAATATTTTTTCATTGTTAATTGCATGTTGCTATTGCAAACGAAATCTGCAAGGTCAACAATGACATCAAATTTTCCATTTAAGTAATCAGCAGGGACAAAGTTGACTTTTCTTCCAAGAATTGCATATTCAGGTTTTCCATCTAAACCGACAGAAGTTCTTGCAATTGGTTGTCCATTTTGGTCAACTAAACCAACAACCTTTTCAAAATAGTTTTTCTTTGTCATGTAGTGTTCAGCAGTTTCATCATATGCTTCATCAACACCACCTTCAATTTGACACATAGTTTCATATGATACTTCATTGATTGGAAGTGCTTCTGCATCAACGATGATTCCTTTTGGTTGTCCTTCACCAGTTCCAACGAATACTGATTTTTCTAGTGCAACAATTATTGCTTCATAACAATTGTCAACAATAGTTTTTTCGAATACTTCTAATGAAACAAGTTCTGCTTCAAGTGATATTGCAACACGAACTTGTAATTTGTTGTATGCGAATATAACACTTCCAGTTGTTTTCTTTTGAGTGTCAGCAACTTTTCCTTCTGAAACCCAAGTTGCAACAGGTTTCACACTTGATGTTGGAACAGAAACACCACCTTTGATGTTTGTCTTTGTAATTTTTGCAAATATTTTTCCATACTTTTCAATCTTTTCATATATTTTATTTGTGATTGTGTTTGGAATAACTGCACCAATATCAGTTGTGTGTGTTGTTTGATTTTCACGAAGTTCAGGACTTTCTTTTCCTGATAACACATAATTTTTGAATGCATTTCTGTATTCTAATGTGTCAGTGAAATGTCTTTCTTCATTTTCAACTTTTGGTGTGACATTTGTTGCCACATTCATTCCTGTGTTGATTGCATTTGCGATTGCTTTTCTGCTTTCAACTTTTTTAATTTCTTTTAATTTTTCATTCAATGATCTTGCTTCTTCTTCAAGTGCTTTTGTTTCATCTTCATCAGCAGTTGAATTTTCATCATTTAACAAGTCAATGATTTCTTGTAATCTTTTCAAAATTTCTTCTTTGTTCATTTTTCATTCCTTCTTTCTATAATTTTTTTTGAAATTTTATTGATTCATTTCTTTTTGAATCTGAATTGCCAATGCTTTTCTTTTTCGTTGTTCTTGCTTCTTCTTCAAGATGTCGTTTGCCAACTTTTCCATTTCAGACTTTGCCAAGTCTAAAACTGACCTTGCAGAAATTGAAGTGCTATCATATGCAGGAATGTCCACTGCACTGACATCAAACAACTTCTTGATTGATTTGACTGTTCTTGTATGTGTTTTTGTGTCGTAGAATTCATCCGACACTGTATATGCATACGACATTTTGTCGATCAATCCATTTTTAATGTCACGAAACAATTCATTGTGACCATTGTCTTCTTTGTTCAGTTTTATTCGAACATGAAGACCATCTTCTTTCACTTCAAGATGTAGTGAATCATTTCGAGTTCGTGCATAAACACGACCACTGTGATTGTAATTGAAAATGACATCACTGATGTCTGCATCTTTGAATGCATTCGCATCAACGATTTCTTTGTATTCAATCCCTTCATGTTCAAATAGAACAGTTTCTTTGTTGAATACACAGGCAACACCTTCAATGACCATTTCATCATCAGATTCTTCATTTGAATCGGATGCCCTGATTTCAAATTCATTGAATCTTCTGAATTGTCTTCCTTGTGAAATCCATTTTTCAATTTTTTCGATTTGATCATTCATCATTTTCACCACCTTTCACAGTTGTATCTTCAACAACTTTTGTGTCCAGTCTTCGAATCATTTCGTTTCCTGTTGCAGTTGTTTCAAGATTCATAACTTTTCGCCATTCATTCGGTGTCATTGCACTTCGGTCAACCATTGCTTGAAGTCCAAGTTTTGTTGACATTGAAGCATATTGAAGTGAACTTGATTCAAACACAATTTCATTTCCACATTCAATTTCATGTTTTGAAAACATCTTTGATGTGAATTGGTCTGCAAGTTCAATTGCAACTGATTCAATTTCTGCTTCATAGAAGGCATTCCATTCATCTTCTTTGAAGTTGTTTTGTATGATTGAATCATTTACACCAAAATATGATTGAAGTCTTTTTGTGTATAATTCCATTGTTTTTTCATTTGGAACATATGAATTGTCTTTGACTTGTTCAACATCATATCTTCCATCAGTGGAAGCAATGTTGTTGCCTTCTGCTTTTTCAATGTCCAAATAGTTTTTTGCAAATTCATCAATTTGAAGTTGCTTGTCTTCTGGTCGTAAAATACTTTTGAATTTTAACAACCATTTTATTGATGCAGAATTTTTGATTGCCCTGACAACACCTTTGTCAGTTGTATCAATAACCTTCATTATGTTTGACAGGGAAGGAATCCCATTTTCACCAAAAAATTCATCCTGATTGAAATCTTTTCGCAAGTGAATCACATCATCATAATGAACTGTCATATATTTTCCAGTTTTGAAGAAAAATTTCATGTATAAGTCTTCACCATGTTCATACAATTCAACATTTGATGTAGGAACAGGGAAGATGGCAACTGCATCACCATGTTCATTTCTTTTGATGAAAGCGAATGCGTTGCAGGTCAATTCTCTTTGATTCGCCATTTTTTCAAGAAGTTTTTGCATCGA
Source organism: Candidatus Gastranaerophilales bacterium (assembly GCA_045606885.1). Taxonomy (GTDB): domain Bacteria; phylum Cyanobacteriota; class Vampirovibrionia; order Gastranaerophilales; family Gastranaerophilaceae; genus RUG14156. Next base: position 3,841 of record JAZUSV010000122.1, read on the forward strand.
CATATATTGATTTGGAAATCGAAGCAAATATTTGATTGATGGATTTGGTGATTTTGTCATATTTCCATCTTTATCTGTTCGAATGTGAACAGGCATCAATTTTCCAATTGCATTTGCTTTTGGTCGTAAACATGAACGAACAATGTCATTTTTGTAGATGTCACCATCCCAAATTCCAAATGAAGAATCATATGAATTCAGCAATTTGAATTTTTCAAATCCATCATATGATTTTGGTTGTTCATCACTTCCAAACATCTTCTTGAACAAACTTCTTTTTTCTGCCATTTTTTCACCAACTTTCTTTTTTGCATAAAAAATGAATCATTGTTCAAATGATTCATTCAAAAATTCAACCAATCAAATTCAAATAATCTTGCTTGTTATTATCAAAAACAACATAGGCATCGAGAAGTGAAAGTGTTCCATCAATTCTTTTTCTTTGATTTGAACTTTTGACTGGTCGTATATTGTCATTTTCATCCCTTTTGATAACAGTGTTCGACATGCACCATTTATCAATTGGATTGTTATTGTATATTACTTTTTTTGATTGCAAGTCTGCTTTCAGATTCTTCATCGGAATACTGAAAGTCTTTGCCCCTTGAATAACTGATTCCATTGCTTCATCACCAAATTCTGCTTTCATTTCATCAATCCAATATGTAGAACCCCAAGAATCGAATCCACATTTGAAAAGATATATTCCAAATTCATCACGAAGTTCACGAAACCAATTTGTAATTTCTTTATAATCAATTCGATTGCCTTCTGTAAGTCTTAACAGACCACGATCAAACCATATTTTGTATGGAACTGCATCGCCACCTTTTTCAGATAACTTGCATCGTTCTTCAAATAAATTTTCAGGCAACCAATACATTTGCAAAATATATATTTTCGGATCACCTTGTCGCATACACAACATCTTTGCAGAAGTCAGGTCGGTTGTCGAAGATAAATCGACACCACCGATTCCATAGGTGAAACCCATTTCTTTGATGTTGAAAGTTTCTTCATTGTTCAAGTCTTGCCATGAAACCCATGCACCTTCTGTTGAAGACTTCAAGTTGAAATCCTTGACAAGAACAGTTCTTTTGAATTTATCATCAATTTTTGCCCTTTCAACATTCTTGCGAAGTTCTTCACGACTTTTGATGACATCAATTGATGGATTCGCTTTGATCCAACAATCTTCATCCATCCATTCATCAGGATTGTCCAATTCGTAAATGAAAGAAAGGACAGTGCCATCATATTTGAAACCATTCGCATTGTTCAATATGTTCACATACATATCATATTGGTCATCAAATATTGATTCACGATTGAAACCATTTGTTGACATTACATTCAACAAAGGTTGTTCCCTTGTAGATGTTGATTGTTTCATTACATCATACAAGTTTCTGTCTTTTATTGCATGAAGTTCATCAATATTGATATATGATGAATTCAATCCATCAAGTGAATTTGAATCACTTGACAATGCTTCCATTTTTGAAAATGTCAGTGGAAAATATAAGTCAGTTCTTCTTTTTTCAAGATATTTTGACAACTTGCGATTTTGTTTCACCATGTTTGATGCTTCAATGAATCCCTTTTTTGCTTGATCCTTTTTTGTTGCTACGAAGTAAACTTCTGCACCACCTTCGCCATCGCCAACAAGTGCATACAAAGAAAGACCTGCCGATTCGGTGGTCTTGCCATTTTTTCTTCCTTCAATGGTCGCACATTCACGACATCTTCGGAATCCTGTGTTCTTATCAACGAAACCAAAAACTGCTTGAATTTTTGCTTTTTGAAACAACATCAATTCAATTGGTTGACCAATCTTTGTTCCTTGTGTTTGTCTGCAAAAAGTTTCAATGAATTCAATTGGATCAGTTGCTTTGTCGATGTCAAAAGTCCAATTGTCACCAAGCATGGAAGGATTGTCCAATTCATCAACCAACAGTTTATATTGTTGAATGACTTTCTGTGATGCTTTTATTTTTCCAGTTGATATTGCATCATAGTATTCACGAATGAAATTCTTTTTTGCCATTCAATCACCTTGAATTTTTATTTTTAATATAAGTCATCAAGTCTTCGCCACCATTGTCATCACCATCTTCATCAAAATCTTTTGGAAGAAGGGAAGAAAGTTGTTGGATTCCTTTCAAATAATTTGCATACATCTTGTTGTATGATGCAAGTGCAGGATGTTCTTTCACAAATGATTGACTTGCATTGATTGTTGTTTTCACCAATTCATCATTGTTGATGATTTCCATCAAATCTTCTAATGTGACAGACATGAATGCAAGATTGTCAATCAATTTCAAAGCAGTCTTGTATTTATCTTCTGATAATTTTTTGTAGATTTTTGTCAATCGTTGTGTTTCTTTTTTTATTCTTTGATTTTTGTCCATATCATCACATCCTTCCTGAAAATACCCCCCTTCATATAGAATCCATGTTGAATTCTTTGAAGGTGGGGCTTCGGTGTATTCACAATCACTGTTCAACTATTCGACAGGGGGGATTGTATCAAACTGAATCAAATCGCCATTTTCAGTCCATCGCAGACCTTCATTCACATCTTGTTCTTTTTTACGAATAGCATTGTGACATGCTTCGCATAACAACATCAAATTTTCTTCGTTCAATGTTATATTAACATCATTGATGTTGTCAGGTGTGATTTCCTGAATGTGATGAACTTGATTTCCATATGATCCACATTTCTGACAAGTCCAAAGAAACTTTTCACAAATATATTTTCGAAGTTTTCGCCATGCAGTCGAATTGTAAAAGTCTTTTGAATAGTCCAATGCCATATGCATCAAATCCTTTAATTTTTACATTTTAATTTGGTGAGAATAACAACATTTTTTATGGTATAATAGAAATGACAGGAAGTGAAAGAATGACCATAAAAAACAAAAAAAGAAAAGAAAAACCTGTATGCTTATATAAGAAAAGCAGATTCGATGATTTTCTTTTCAAATCAAAAATTGTTTCATTTATAAGAAAAAAACGACTTGCACATCTTTTGAAGAAATGTAAACAAGCACAAGAACAAAATCTTGATTCAGAAACAATCATGAATATGGAATCAAAAATGTATGCACTTGCTTTCAAAATAACAAAAGACAAACAATTTTTGCAATGGATTCTTGACAATCACATCGGTGAAGGTGTTGTCACCATTACAGATTGAAAAAACTTCCGAAAAGGAAGTTCTATTTTTTTCTTATTTTCTCACAATATCATTTTAACAAATTTCAGTGGGAAATGTGGGAATACAAGCATGTTTTTGCATATTTATTCATAAAAGTTCATAATTATTCATCATTATTCAATGACCAATCTGTTTTGTCACCTTTGTCCATATTGTCTTTTGCTTTTAACAATTGCAAATTGGTGTAGTGACTTAATTTGAAAACTTCTTCTTCTGTGAAAGCAGTTGCAAGTGGAATGATATGGTCAATGTGAACTTTTTCAATTCCATCCCATTTTTCACCATAGTTGTTTTCATATGTTTTCAAAAGGTGATTGATGAATGTTTCATAATCACAACCCAAAACTTCATATGACCTTGAATTCTTTGAATAACCCCTTCGTTGAAAAGATTTCAAAACAAATCTTCTGCAAGTTTCTTTCAATCTGAAAAGTGGATCAGTTTCTTTTCGTTCTTTTTTTCTT
>JAZUSV010000123.1:0-3405 GCA_045606885.1 Candidatus Gastranaerophilales bacterium
TTGTGTGAAATTTTTGGTTATAGCGCAAAAACACCTTTAATTGACGCTATGCAAAATTATAAAAAAGAGCCGATGATTGGTTTTCATATTCCAGGGCATAATAGAGGTGCTGGCGTTCATCCCAAAATGATTGATTTAATTGGCTTAGAGGCACTTAGCCTTGATTGTACAGATGAATTTGATAATTTAGGCACTCTTCATCCTGCAACAGGTGCAATTGCAACAGCTCAAGAGCTTGCAGCTCAAACTTATGGTGCCAAAAGAACATTTTTTATTACAAGCGGTTCAACCTGTGCAAATTTGGCACTTGCTTTTGCTCTTACCAGCCCATTTGACGAGGTGCTAATTGGAAGAAATTGTCACCGCTCCGTCTTAACAGGCTTAATTATTTCAGGAGCAAAAGTAAATTGGGCAATTCCAAACAAACTAAAAGATTGGTCGATTTTTGGAAATATTGAAGCTTCTGCAATTGAAGAAAAATTGAAAAACAACAGAAACATCAAACTTGTTTGGATTACAAACCCAACTTATGAAGGTGTAATTTCAGACATTAAAGCGATTTCAGAAGTTTGCAAAAAATATAAAGCAGCCCTCATTGTTGACGAAGCCCATGGCTCTCTTTGGAACTACAATTCTAAACTTCCGACAACGGCACTTCAATTAGGCGCAGACGCCGTTGTTCACTCCCTTCACAAAACAGGTGGAGCAATGACTCAAGCTTCTATGCTTCATTTGTCAAAAAATTCTAAATTTGATGAAGAAAAAGTAATCCACGCACTAAAACTTTTGCATACAACAAGCCCAAGCTTACTGTTATTAGCAAGCTTAGATGCCGCAAGAGCAAATCTTTCAAGCGGAAGTGGGCAAAAAATGTTAAAAAATGCCATAGAAAACGCTATTTATTTCAGAAATGAAGCAAAAAATATTAAAAATCTATCCGTTTTAGAAAATGATATTAATTTCGATTTAACAAAAATATTTATTAAAATGAAGGGTTTAACGGGCTTACAACTAGAAACAATTTTAGAACAAGACTACAAGATAGAAGTCGAATCAGCGTCCGATGCTGGTCTTCTAATCCTTTCAAATATTGGAAACACAAGAGCTGAATTTGAGTATTTAGTTAAATGTTTAAAAGAAATTTCAGAAAAAAAATATGACGTTGAGCGAAAAAATATTAAAATTATGCCTTTAATTGACCCTGAAATTGTAATGAATTTAAGAGAGGCATATTTTGCTCCAAAAGAATCAATTGATAAATTTGAAGCAATTGGAAGAATTTCTTCTGAAGTTGTAGCCCTTTGTCCACCAGGGATTTCGATTTTACTTCCTGGGGAAATAATTAAAAAAGAACATCTTCCATATTTATTTAGCTACGATAAAGTTGAAGTAATTAGAGAGTAATATTTTCAACAAAATCTATATTTTTAACTTCTTTATTTTCTAATTCAATTCCAATAGCGTCGATTTGATAGCCCTTATATCGTTTTTTGGAACTATTCATATACTGAATAGCGCATGAATAAATTTGTTTAAGCTTATTTGGGGTAATTGCTTCTAGTGGTTTTCCAAAATAATTTTGCGTTCTTGTTTTAACTTCAACAAAATGAAGAACATCTTTTTTAGCGGCAATTATATCAATTTCGGCCACTCGAGAATATCTGTAATTCATTTCCAAGATTTCAAAACCTTTTTTTATTAAGAAATCTTTTGCAATGTCTTCGCCATATTTACCAATAATTTTATTTGTCATACAATAATTTTAAGACAAATATTATATGGAGTAAAATTAATGGAATTGCTTAAAAAGACAGCTGTTGAACAGCATAAAGCTCTTGTTAATAAAGAAGTTAGCGCTACTGAACTAGTAAAAGCTTCAATTGAAAGAATTGAAAAACTAGACTCAACTCTTGGTTCATTCAACTCAACAACTTTTGAAACTGCTATGCAAACAGCTATTGAAGTTGATAATAAAATCGCACGTGGTGAAGAAATTCCAATATTAGCGGGTATTCCAACTGCTCTTAAAGACAACATGAACATGATAGGTTCTAAAACAACTTGTTCATCTAAAATTTTAGAAAACTTTGTATCTCCATACGACGCTACAATCACAACAAAATTAAAAGAAAATTTAGTTCCAATATTAGGAAAAACCAATTTAGACGAATTTGCTATGGGTTCAAGTAACGAAACATCTGCTTTTGGAATTGTTAAAAACCCATACAATTTAAATAAAGTTCCTGGTGGTTCTTCTGGTGGTTCAGCAGCCAGCGTATCTGCTTCAGAAGTTACACTTTCACTTGGTTCAGACACAGGCGGTTCAATTCGACTACCTGCATCATTCTGCGGTATAACAGGTTTTAAACCAACTTACGGTAGAGTTTCAAGATATGGCTTAATCGCTTTTGCTTCATCATTAGACCAAATCGGTCCTTTTGGAAAAAGCATTGAAGATATCACACACTTATATGAAGCAATTGCAGGATATGACGAAAAAGACTCAACCAGCTTGAAATTAGAAGTTGGAAATATTTCAGGCAACCTTAAAAAAGATATTAAAGGTTTAAGAGTTGGCGTAATTAAAGAATTGATGACAGAAGGCGTATCTGACGACGTTAAAGCTTCAATCGAAAACGCAGTTAAAACTTATGAAAAACTAGGAGCAGAAATTAAAGAAATTTCACTTCCATTGTTAAAACACTCTATTGGTATTTACTACATCGTAGCAACCGCAGAAGCAAGCTCAAATTTGGCTCGTTTTGACGGTGTTAAATATGGTTATAGAGCATCAAATTGCGAAAATTTGATGGATATGTATTGCAAAACTCGTGGTGTAGGCTTTGGACCTGAAGTAAAAAGAAGAATAATGCTTGGATCCTACGCTCTTTCAAGTGGTTATTATGATGCATATTACAAAAAAGCTCAACAGCTAAGAAGACTTGTTGCAAACGATTTTGTTAAAGCATTTGAGTCAGTAGACATATTGGTTTCTCCAACTTGCCCTACAACAGCATTCGACTTAAATTCAAAAGCAAACAATCCGCTTGAAATGTATTTAACAGACATTGCAACAATTTCATCTAACCTTGTTGGTGCTCCTGCTCTTTCAATGCCTTGCGGTTTTGATAAAGGCGGTATGCCAATCGGTGTTCAAATTATTGCTAAAAACCTAGATGAAATGACACTATTGCAAAGCGCATACGCTTTAGAGCAAGAACTTGGCGTATACAACCAAAGACCAAATATTTAATTGATTAAACAAATAAAAATACCGCCAATTTCGGCGGAATTTTTTTAATTATTTTACTGTTTTGTTGGATTTGAAATCATTTCGTATGTGATTCCTTGCGAATTTAAAATAAAATCACAAAGTTCTCGAACTGCACCTTTTCCGCCACCAAA
>JAZUSV010000124.1:0-9876 GCA_045606885.1 Candidatus Gastranaerophilales bacterium
GTTTATTGATTTCAAGCGTAATTTTGTTTGGCGGTTTTATGCTTTCTGTTGTTGAAATCCCTTCTCTATCGATGATTAATCCAATTTGTTTTGGAATTGCATTAGCAACAATAATTATTAGCTTATGGTTGATTACAATTAAACATAAAATTTTATCTAATGTAGTTGAATTTATAACAATGGAAAACGGCATTTTTCTTTTGTCGTTGTCTGTTGCAAAAGAAATGCCAATTTTGGTTAATATTGGTGTTTTGTTAGACGTATTTATCGCTATTTATATTTTAGGGCTTTTTGTTTCTCAAATTAATAAAGAGCTTGGAGATATGGAAATAGCACACTTATCTGATTTGAAGGACTGCGAATAATGATTAGTATAGTTTTAATATTACCAATAGTGCTTTGTTTAATATTGTTGTTTGCAAAAAACAACAAGCTCAATAATTTTTTTCTTATGCTTTATGCGATATTGCATAGTTTGTTGGGAATAAGTTATTTTATACAACCTGATTTCATTGGAAATAATCAATATTTTAGTTTAAATTCTACAAATATAATTTTTTATATAGTGCTTTCAATCGTTTATTTGGCAGTCAGTGTTTATAATCTTGGTTATTCAAAAAATTTAGAAAGCGAATTTAAACCAAGAAAAATGATGCACTATTCTACAATGATTTTGATTTTTGTTCTTTCAATGTCAGGTGGAATTTTAGCAAATAATCTTGGTTTGGCTTGGATTTTTATTGAAGGAACTACGCTTGCTAGTGCATATTTAATCTATTTTAATAAGACAAAACATTCAATTGAAGCGGCTTGGAAATATGTTTTCATTTGTTCAATCGGTATTGCCCTTGCTTTTGTTGGAATTATTCTTTTAACTATTGCAACAGGAGCAACAAATTCTCTTAACTATAGTGATTTATTGAATAACGCCCCAACTTTCAGCCGTTTTTGGTTAAATATTTCATTTGTATTTATATTGTTTGGAATAGGTACAAAAATGGGGCTTGCGCCTGTGCATTTTTGGTTGCCTGATGCGCACGCTGAAGCGCCAAGTCCAATTTCAGCATTATTATCTGCAACATTATTAAATTGTGCATTTTTAGTTATTTTAAACGTATATAGAATAATGATTGCTGCAAATTGTGTAGCTTATGCAAGGACTCTTTTACTTGTAATGGGCTTTTTGTCTTTATTTATTACAAGCGTATTTTTATATCACACCAAAAATTACAAAAGAATGCTTGCGTATTCTTCAATTGAAAACATGGGAATTTTAGCTATTGCAACTTCGCTAGGCGGTGTTGCGTATTACGCACTGATGATTCATTTGATTGGTCATTCTTTAATTAAGGCAAGCTTTTTCTTAACTAGTGGAAATATTTTAGAGCTATTTGAATCAAAAAGAATAAAATCAATAAGAGCGCTAACTTTAATTGATAAAAAGACATCTTGGTTGTGGATATTGTCCTTCCTTGGAATATGCGCATTTCCGCCAAGTATGTTATTCATTAGTGAATTTTTAATTGTGAAAACGTTTATTATTCAAAAACACTATGCTTTATGTGCGCTTTTTCTGTTTTTGTTAACAATTATTCTTTTTGCAATGGGAAGAGTTGTAATAAAAATGGTGTTTGGTGAAAAAACTCCTGAAAAATTTGAAAAAGCTAAAAATAATCTGCATAAAATTGACATTACAATGTATATTCCTCAAATAGCAATGCTTATTATTGCTTTTGTGCTGGGAGTATATATTCCAAGATTTTTAGATGTAACAATAGCAAGTGTAATAATCGGATAAGAGGTAAAATATGAACTACTATGTAATGAAAAACAATCAAAGAATTAATCTCTTAGATATTCCGACTATTAATTTTGAATCTTTAAGAGCTCAATTAATTGCGACAAATTTAAGACCAATTGCGTTTTTTGGTTCAGATTGGGGCGAAAATGTTAAACTATTTGTTGCTTTAGCAGATGATGAAAAAGGCGAAATATTGGTAACTTCGTCTTTAATTCATAAATCAATAGTTGAATATGAATCAATTACCCAAGAAAATCATCAATATCATATGTTCGAGCGTGAATTTTATGAGCAATTTGGAATAAAGCCGCTAAATCATCCTTGGTTGAAACCTGTTAGAAAAAATCAAGATAGCTATGAATTTTTTGAAATGCAAGGCGATGAAACTCATCAAGTGGCAGTTGGGCCAATCCATGCAGGTGTTATTGAGCCTGGACATTTTAGATTTAATTGTCAAGGTGAAAAAGTATACAACTTGGAAATTATGCTTGGATATCAGCACAGAGGTGTTGAAGATTTAATGGTTAAAAACCCTTCAAATCAATTGGTTGAGTCAATTTGCGGAGATAGTGTTATAGCTTATTCTAACGCTTATTCTCAATTGATTGAGGCACTAGGCGAAACAAAAATAACTTCAAAAGCTGGCTTAATTAGAAGAATAGCCTTAGAAATGGAGAGAATTGCAATTCATATTGGAGATATGGGTGCAATTTTGGGCGATATTGCCTATTTGATGGGCAAAGAAACTTATGCCGTTACAAGAACTTTGGTAATTAACACAATGCTTGAAGTTTCAGGAAGTAGATTTATTAGGGGTTTAATTAACGTTGGCGGAGTAAATTTCGACATAAATAGAAAAATGTCTAAAAAAATTGTTGAAACATTGGACTATGTTTTAAAAACAGTTAATAAAATGACTGCTGCAGCGCTAAATTCGTCAACTGTTATGTCAAGATTGGAAAAAACAGGAAATATTAGCCTTGAAACTGCCCAAGAACTAAATATGGTTGGTCTAATGGCTCGTTCTTGCGGCATTGAAATAGATTCTCGTTTTGATTTTAAAGATGAATTTTATTGCGATATGGAAAGAAAAGCTTTTAAGGCAACAAACGATGCATATTCAAGATTTAGAATAAGATATAGAGAGGTTAAAGACTCTATTCGTTATGTTAAAAAATTGTTGGATAAATTAAACGTTGTAAAAGAAGAAAATACCTATGTTGCTCCAAATTGTTTAATTCCAAACAGCTTTGCAATTTCTATTGTTGAAGGTTGGAGAGGTGAAGTGGTACACATTGCAACAACTGATGAAACAGGACACATTTCAAGATATAAAATAAAAGACCCTTCTTTTAATAATTGGTGGGGATTATCTATGGCAGTAAGAAACAATGGAATTTCAGATTTTCCATTGTGTAACAAAGGGTTTGACCTATCTTACTGTGGGTTTGATTTATAAGGATTAATGATATGTTTGAAACACTAAAAATGAAATTATGGCAAAAAAACCAATATATTCCTGATATTAGAAATGCGCAAATGCGTGAACAATTCAGGGGTTTGCCAAAATTGAGAAATAAAAAATGTACTAATTGTGGTTTGTGTGAAAAGGCTTGCCCAACGGGTGCTTTATCTTTTAATCCTTTGAAAATTGATTTAGCAAAGTGCACATTGTGCGGTGCGTGCAAAAATGTTTGCTCTGGAGCAATTGATTTTACTAATTTTTATAAATTAGGGGCAGATTCAGCTGAAAAATTAATTGTAACAGAAGAAATAAAACCGGAAGTATACTACGAGCGTGCAATTGAAATAAGAAAAGAAATATATTCAATTTTCAACCGTTCAATTAAATTCAGACAAGTTTCAGCAGGCGGTTGCAATGGTTGCGAAATGGAGTTAAATGCTTGTAATAACGCAAATTTTGATATGGGAAGATTTGGAATTGATTTTGTTGCTTCCCCTCGTCATGCAGATGGCATTGTAATTACAGGACCAATAACAAAAAATATGGCGTATGCGCTAGAAGATTGTTATAATTCAACGCCAGACCCTAAAGTTGTTATTTTGTGCGGAACTTGTGCAATTTCTGGCGGTGTTTTTAAAGAGTCTAGCGAGTTAAATCGTGAATTTTTAGATAAATATAAAGTAGATTTATACATTCCGGGATGTCCTGTTCATCCTTTGACGTTTATAAATGCAGTTTTAGATTTTATTAGAAAAAAGTAAGTTCTAGCTTGTAAACTATTGTTTCAAAAAAAGATTTTCACTTCTTTTTTTGCTACAATATTTTTATTAGGATAGAGGTGTTTACATGTTGAAGTTATTAGCAAAAAAAGACAAATGCGAAGCAAATTTTAAACCAAAAGAGCTTGATGTTTTACTAGCAAAAATTGCTCAAATTTATAGAATTGATGAAATTGACAAAGATAGAAAAAAATATCTTTCGAAAACAATTAAAAAATATGGTTATTTGCCATATCCTCAATATAAAGTTTTGCAAGAGTTAACTCCTGCAGAAACTATTTATTGCCTTGTTGAAAAGTTAGTTAAAGCTGGAACATTTGTTGTTAATAAATTTATTGATTTTAATAATCCATCAGTTTTGGCAAGAAAAAATATTAAAAATTCTTCTTGGTTTAAACACGAAGGACACAATATTAAGCTTCTATCTTTAAGTGCATTAGGCGATGGTAACGCATCAGACACCCCAGGGCGTTTTATTGATTGGTTAAAATGCTTAATTACACTTGATTGCGGTAATGAAGAATTGGGAATTTTGCCAACAACAATATATTTAATTCCATTTTTCGAACGTGAGTTTGATTGTGCGTATTTGCCAAAATCTTCTGAAATTTCATCAAAATTACGTGATGATAATTTGATGAAATTTTTAGGACTTGATGCGCAGGCGCAAGTAAAATTATTCATTGAATTAGCGCAATTAGCGGGTCATCCTGTAATTTATGATATTCTTCCTCAAACAGCAAGATTTTCAAAAATTGTTTTATCAAAACCATACGTTGCTCGTTGGGTTGATATCAATGAATTAACTTCAACCATAATTGGATATTTAAATGCACTTTGTGCTCAAATTATTCAAAAGAAAAAGTACAAAGATGAAGAAGTTTTTGCAGCTCAAAAGGCATATATTGAAAATTTAAAAGGAAATTATAAAAAATATAGTCCAAAAGAACAAAAAATTGTTGATGAAATTGAAGAAGATATAAAAGAATACAAAATTCTAGCTTCTTATAAAATGAGTTTTGCTCAAAAACAAGACGATTTACACAAAAGAGCTCAAGACGTTATTGACAGAGTTAACAGACATCATGCAAAACATGAAGAAGATATCAAATGTCAAGATAAAATCACTGCTGAACTTATTAAAGAAGGCTTGTGGACAATGCCTGGTGGAGCTTGGTGTAGTGCAGGTGTTCCTGTGTTTGATAAAATGAGCAAAGGTAGACAATATCCAATTTTTAAACACTATAATCATAAAGGCGAAGATGTTACCCATTTTGCAAATTTAGATTGTCAAACTCCATATTATTTCTATCATTTTGAAATAAATAAATATAATGGTGATGTAATTGATTTTTATACAGATTACACTGAAAAACTTCAAAAAGAATATAATTTTGACGGTTACAGAGTTGACCACATTGATCATATTGTGGATGAAGTTTCTCAAGATAAAAAAGGTCAACCTTTAAGCTATAGAATTCCAGCTAAAGTTTTGGGCAAAGTTAACGCAAATCTTAAAAAGAAAGTTCCTTATTTTGCAACTTTGGCTGAATATATGCTTTGGGATGGATATTTCAAGGAATATCATAAAGATATGAAGTTTGATTTGCTTTGGGGTGATGATATTGTTGCGCAATGCATAAAAACTCCTGAACAAATTATCAATGATAATATTAGACTTTCTACATATAACCAAAAAGGTTCAAAAACAAGCCCATTGTCTATTTTAAAGGGTTATAACAATCAAGATGGCGAATTTAGAGAAATTAACCAATACCCTGGGCAATTAGGTGCACAAGGAGCATTGTTTAAATGGTTTAAAATGAAATTTATTCCTGGTGGTAAATTTGCAACACGCCCAACATTGTTAATTGATGGGGATGAAAGCTTTACAAAAGTGGGAATAGAAAGAGTAATTTCTAAAGAAACTTCAATGGTAAGAAATTTTGATTGGGATTTCTTTGAAAAATTCAACGCTATTAACCATTTTGCTCAACATGATAAACTGATTAATCAAGGCAGAGCCGTTTTACATACCCAAGAAAGCAACGGTTTTGTATGTTGGGAAATTGTTCCTGATAGCGACATGAAAGCAAAAAAAGGCGAAAAAGTTCCAACATATCTTGTTGTAGCAAATTATCAATCGCCAAGTGAAGTTAAAGAAGTGCAAGACGAAAAAGGTCATTGCGAAAAGAAAAATGTTCGAGGAACAATAGGTCGGGATAATACTGTAAAATTAAAAAGAGGAAAAAAACTTGTTTCTTACTTTGATTTTGAACTTGATGAATTAAACAAATGCGCTTATGTTGAAAAACCATTAGAAAAAGAAATCACAAAAGAGGTGTTGTTTAAAGAGTTAAGACCTGGCGAGTTTAAAGTTTATAAGATGATATAAAAAGAGGGCAAAAGCCCTCTTTTAGTTTACGTTTTCTGGACTGCCACGGCAACAAGTTGCCTCGCAGTGACGTGATGAACGTTAGGTACAACAACCGTCATTGCGAGGAGTAAAACGACGAAGCAATCCAGAAAAAATAGACTGCCACGAGCTAAAGCTCTCGCAGTGATGTAATGTGAATTTGTTAACTACTTAGAGCGTGACAATTTAAATTCATGATTATCAAGAGCTTTTTTCTTAGCCCCTAACATTATAGCCTCTGCTTCTTCTAAAATTTTTACAATCATGTAACCATTTTCACCATCAGAGCGAGGAGTTTTGTCGTTTTTAATACAATTTAAGAAATGCTGACATTCAAGTTTCAATGGTTCAATTTCAAGATAATCAAACACTTCAATTTCGTTTTGAGAACCTTTTTTGTTGTCGTAAACTTTTAGTTTGCCTTCTTGAATAGTATCGTCTAAAATTGCAGTTGCTTTTGTTCCTCGAACCAATAAAGACACTCTTTTTTGTGGATGAATCCAAGAGTCTGAAACTTGTCCAATTACTCCGTCTTCAAATTCAATTGTAAGATGTGTAATATCGCAAATGTTTTCAAATTCGCTGTCGCAACCTGTTGCGCTAATTACTCTTAAAGGCGCTTTTCCTGTAACATGGGCAATCATAGATACGTCATGCGGAGCCAAATCCCACATAACACTTCTGTCATTTTTAAAATAATTGATGTTTAATCTGTCAGATTGAGCATATTTAATTTCACCCAAAACACCTTCGGCAATAAGCATTTTTAAACGGTTAACCGCAGGATGATATAAAAGCAAGTGTCCAACCAATAATTTAACTCCCGCTTCGTCAGCTAATTCTTTTAATTCTTTAGCTTCTTTTGAAGAAGTTGAAATTGGTTTTTCAACATATACGTGTTTGCCTGCTAAAATCGCTTTTTTAACAAGATTAAAGTGTGTATGGCTTGGTGTTACAATACACAACGCAGTAATTTCAGGGTTTGCAATAATGCTGTTGAAGTCGCTTGTTGTGTTAACTTCAGGGTATAGCTCTTGAATCATTTTCAAATTTTCTAAATCCAAATCGCAAACACTATGAAGAGCTCCTAGATTGTAGAAATTTCTAACAATGTTTCTTCCCCAAAGACCACATCCAACTACTGCCGTGCACTTTTTCATCTATAATTCCTTTGATTGCTACCTTGTTTATTTTAATAAACAAAAATTTTTAAGTCAAATTAAGATTGTATTAAAAAGGCGCAGAGTCTGCGCCTTTAAAGATTGGTGTGTGTAGTGATTATTCTATTCCGACAGCTTCGCGTATAGCTTTTTTATAGCTCTCTGCTAACGATAAATTATCGATTAATTCTGCAAATTCTTCAATTCCGTACGCTTCTGCTATTCTTTGAAGATCTCCGTCATTTAGTCTTGTGCTTCCACCCAAAATATTTCCGACAAGAACTTTTTCTTTGTCGGTGAATTTTTCACCCTCGCTAAGCGTTCTTATCATATTAACTATGTATGTAATATCTTCGTCTGAAATTACTGAAGGATTATCTTTGTCATTTCTTAGAGCGTTAATTTCTTCTTGTAATTTGTTTGCAAAAGTTACATTGTCGCCATTATACCATTTTGTGTTTTCTGCAATAATTTCTGCAAATGTTTTTACTTTGCCTGATTCTATTTGGTCTTTATATTTTTCGTCAAATTCTTTTGCGGCTTCTAGTGCACCTATTTGTCCATTGGAAATTTGTTCAAAGTAGTTAGCAACTACTTCATCTGTTTCTGTTTCCCAATCACGATGATTTTCGTCATAGTATTTGTTAAAGCCGTCTTTATATTGGGAAGGTATGCTATCTCTAATTTTATTTTCTTCTTCAATATTTTCTGCTTCATTGATGCGTTTTGCCATTATTTCATAAAGTTTATTCACGTCAAAATCATCTGCATTTCTAGTGCCTTCTACATCTGGATTTATTTTTGAATATACGGGTATTGTGTAGTTTTGGCCTTGTCTAGTATAAGGACCAGAGGTGCCTGATATGTATTCAAATTTAATTTCTTCATTTTCACCATATTTTTCTTTGTAAATTATGTTTAAATCATAGAAGTCGCCTGTACCAAGTTGTCCTAGGATTGCCGTAAAATATTGATTATTTTCATCTTTGTTTTCATAAAGAAGTTGCGCAAGCTGATCAAGATAATTGTAGTTTGTTTCAGTTAACCATAGCTCGCCAACAAGGTATTCTTTTGTAGTTGATTCTTTTTGACTTTCATATTTGTATTCTGCTACCCAACTGTTGTTCTCGTTGTTGTAATGGGTAACAACCCCATTTTCAAGAATGTCTCGTTCAATAGCGATATCGCTATTGTTATATTTTGTTATTGTGTATTTGTTTGTAACTGTTTCATCTGCCGTAATGTCGTATTTTATTCCGTCCTTGGTAAACGACATTGTATTTCCATTAATTGTAGCATTTTCTAGAGCGTTTTCGTCTATTTGCAATATGTCTTGTATGTCTTGCGGAAGTGATTCATAGAATTCGCTTGCAGATTCTTCGTCTAAAATCTCATTTCCGTCTTTGTCGTATTTTATTGTTGTTTCGGTTCTTATGCCATTTTCGTCAGTTGTTACCTCAAGTTTTTCAGTTGCTTTATTATCTACAGTATATTTTGTTATTGTATACTCAGTTGGTTTTGCGCCATCAAAAGCGGTCACGTTTTCTATTTCGTAAGAACCGTCTTCGTGAGTTGTTGTTTTTTGTCTTGTTGCAAGGTTGCCATTTTCATCGTAAGTTGTAGTGAAATCTATAATATCACCGTTTGCTGTGTAATAGCCTTTAAATTCTTTTCTTGTGCCATCTTCCCTAAATGTTTCTGTTGTAGTCATGATGTCTTTACCCTCTTCTATTGTTGCTTCAGGGTTGTATCCACCATTAACTTCTTTTATGTAATTTCCATCATTATCTGTTTTTATGGTATATGTTGTATTTCCATTGGTGATGATTAGTTCGCCATTTTCACCAATGCTGAATTCAGCTTCTATTTCGCCTGTTTCTCCCATAAAGCTGCCCATCGAGTCTCTTACGCCCCTAGGAAGGTTATTATAAACGCTTTGAGGGTCAACATCTTGTGTTTCTGTATTGCCATCACCACCTGTGCCTTCGGTTTCACCTGTGCCTTCAGTTTCACCTGTGCCTTCAGTTTCGCCTGTACCTTCAGTTTCGCCTGTGCCTTCAGTTTCGCCTGTGCCTTCAGTTTCGCCTGTACCTTCAGTTTCGCCTGTGCCTTCAGTTTCGCCTGTGCCTTCGGTTTCGCCTGTGCCTTCGGTTTCACCTGTACCTTCAGTTTCACCTGTACCTTCAGTTTCACCTGTTCCTTCTTCATCTACTGAGGCTGGGCTAGCGTCAGTGCTTTCTGCTGTTTTGTCTTCA
>JAZUSV010000125.1:0-5495 GCA_045606885.1 Candidatus Gastranaerophilales bacterium
CATTATGCTGCAACAATTGCTGCTATGGCATTTGCTAACTCTTTCTTAGGATTGTGTCACTCAATGGCTCACAAACTTGTTGCAATGTTCCACATTCCACACCGTGTAGCTAACGCATTATTAATCAGACAAGTTATGTAATATAACGCTACTGATTGTCCTAAAAAACAAGCAACATTCCCTCAATACAAATTCCCATGTGCAGTTGAAAGATATGCTCAAATTGCAGATGAATTAAAATTGGGTGGTTCTTCAAACGAAGAAAAAACACAATTATTATTGAACGCAGTTGATGCTTTAATGAAAGAAATCGAACTTCCAAATTCAATCAAAGACTTTGGCGTATCTGAAGAAGATTTCTACGCTAAATTAGATGAAATGGTAGAATTGGCATTTGATGACCAATGTACAGGTGCTAACCCTGTATATCCAATCATGGAAGATATGAAACAACTTTACATTGACGCATTCAACGGTAATGTATAATTGATTAAATTTAAGAGGGTTACAACAAGTTTGTAGCCCTCTTTTTTAATGGGATGATATTATGAAACCTGAATTATCGCAAAGAACAATAAATCGGCTTACACAGTACCATACAGTATTGAGGGAATATTCAAAAAAGGAAATTGAAAATATTACCTCTTCTTTGATTGCAAGTTGTCTTAAAATTGATGAAACACAAGTAAGAAAAGACTTAAAAAGCATAAATTGCAAAGGGAAATGCAAAGTTGGATATGTTGTTGATGAGCTTAAAATTGCTATAGAAGATGTATTGGATTACAAAACAATTAAAAAGGCGTTTGTAATTGGTGCAGGTAATTTAGGTATCGCACTTTCAAAATATTCTAAATTTAGCGAATTTGGCTTAGAAATTAAGGCTTTATTTGATATAAATCCAAATATTATCGGTCAAAAATTTGATAATAAAGAAATTTTTCACCTGTCTAAAATTGAAGAAAAAATTAGAGAAACAGGCGTTAACATTGCCATTTTAACCTTGCCGAATAAAGTTGCTCAGCAAGTTGCTGATGAAATCATAAGAGCTGGTATAAAATATATTTGGAACTTTGCTCCAAGCATATTAACCGTTCCGGATGATGTTAAAGTTTGGAATGAAAATTTAATTGGAAGCTTCTTGCAATTTTGCGCAATTGAAAATATTAAGTAGTTTTATTCAATAAATTTTTAAGTGCCGGGCTAATGGCGATTGATGTGGTTTCTGACGCATTTTCATTGATAAAATATCGATAATCATTTAATTCTTCAATTGCTTCCATATTGGCTACTCTTGAAGCTCTTTTTTGCTCTTTTGTAACAATTATATTTGATGCAATTGGAATGATAAAACTTGAAACCGTTGCCAATAGTCCTTTAAGTTTACCCAATTTTGTATTTGCACCAATCGTGTACATATTTGAAATTAAAACAACGGGTAAGCTAATGAAAGACGTTAATATTGATGTAATAGTTTCACCAAGTGCTTCTGTGGATTCTGAATATATTTGAGATTTTTCATCTAATTTATTAAACATATTGAATACGTTTTTTTGCAATTGCTGAGCTCTGTTTTTTTGCTCTGGTGATAATTGAATCTGTTCTTTTGCTTTTCTTTTTTGAATAGTAGCGGTATTATTTTCTTTGATATGTTTATTATATTCAATGTTATCCTTTAACATTTGAATAACTTGCGAAAAATAATTTTTCTTTTTCTTTGGTTCAATATTTACAACTTCATTTTTGTATTTGTTTTCATCAACATATATTAACACCTCAGGATTGTTTAAAAGCTCTTGTTTTGCCATAAAACGACCAACCCTAGATGCCTGCTTGTCAATTTTTGCACCAATTATAATTCCAGCAATGCAAGTTCCAACACCTACGATTAAACCAATCGGAAGAGCAAATCTAGCAAGTGGTTTTATTTTGCATGATATATAAGTTGCAAGTGCGCCAAGACCTATACCAGAAGCAGTTGAGGCTGTTTGGAGTGTGCCAACCGCAAGTTCTGCATTTTCGGCATAGTCTTGAGATGATATGTCAATTTTTTCAACAATAGTTTGAATTAATTCTTTGTCTTTTTTGGCTTCTAATATTTCTTTTTCGGATAAATTAGCTCTTTCATCCAATTTAACATTAGTTTTGATAATCTCTTTATCATCTTTTGAAAAAATAGTTTTTATAGATTCCTTAATTCCCAATCCTTTTGTGGCGTTAATAGTCTTTTTGGCTTCTTTTTTGTCAACCTGAATTGTTTTAGCTTGTTTATCAACATACTGTTTTTGTTGTTCGTCAAGTATAGCAAATTGATTTAAGGAAGCCAAATCTTTCTCCATTGCGTCTTTTCTGCCCAATCTTGAAGATTGAACTTGTTTTGAAGCACCCCAAGATGCAATAATAGAGGATACTAATGCAGTAGGAATAATTAAACACAATGCCGCTGGAATTAATTTAGTAATGTTTTTAAAATTGCCGCTTTGCAGTTGTGCAAATGCTTCTTTAGCACCCTTACTTAAAAAGATTGATAATGTGGCTAAGCCCATTGAAATATATCCAACAACTTGGGATAAACCAGCTGAGGTTGCCTGAACTATTTGCTCGGTGTCTTCTGCTCTTGATTGAGAATACTCATCCATTATGTCAACTGCGTTTAGAACGATTTTGGCTTTTTCAATTTCCTTATTATACTCATCATTAGGAATTGGATTATTTTTTAGGTATTGAACCTTTTTTTGAAGATTTTCATCACGTTCTTTTTTCCAGCCTTCATATTTAGGCTGATGTTTTTTGAATTCTTGATAATTAGCAATTTTAGACATAAATCATCTCACACTATACATGTACAAAGTAAAATCATAAAAAAAATTGACGTAATATTAAGAAGTGTATAAATTTTGTTGCAAAAAAATATTTTTTCGATATTATAGATAATGCACCGTAAATCGAGGCATTTGAAAAGCGGTTATAAAATAGATCTTGTATCGTTAGTAAATCTTAAGGCCCTATGTAAAGGGCTTTTTTTTATGCAAAATAAAACCGCAGTGATAAACAATGCGGTTAAAAATTTTTGTATCGTTAGTAAATATTAAGAACCTATGCGGTGTTAACTAAATTATAGCTAATTCATCAAAATTTAACATACAACTTTTGAATTAAATTAATCTTGAGAACTATTTTTTATGCTATCAAAGCCCTTTTTGCACCATATTTTATATCCACCAGCCAAAACCCTGACAGGATAGCCTTTTTGGGCTATTTCATAAGCTGCTTTATAGGCTAATTTACAATAAGGACAATAGCTATAGACTATATTAATCCTATCTTTGTTAAACATCACTAAATGCTCTTCTAGGCTATCGAATGGGACGTGAATTGCGTAAGGGATGTGTCCATCAATATAATCATCATAAGTGCGAACGTCGACAATATTATAATTATCAATATCCGTATTAATGAACTGCGACAACTCATTGGGGCTTGTTTCAAAAGAAATTTTTGAAAGAAAAAATTCTTTAGCTTTACCTGAATCAAATGTAAAATCTTTATTTTTCATTTTTAACTCCTTTATTTATATCTATACGATTGGTAGCTATAATATTTTATTAAATATCTAGTCGATAGGTATTGATAATATTTAAACAATTCCTTCACGAATTGCCTTAACTGCGGCTTGTGTTCTATCGTCAACAACTAGTTTTTGAATAATATTACACACATGGGCTTTTGAAGTGTGCTCTGAAATATGTAATTCGTTTGCTATTTGCTGATTAGACATACCATCCACTACAAGCTTTAAAACCTCGTATTCCCTTGCGGTAAGGTTTGCATGCGTTGATTTAAAATTACTTCTTGAAATTTGTGTATTTGGAACGACGTTTGGATTTAATTCTCTTAAAATTTGAACAACTTTTTTATCAATCCACATTGCGCCAGATGAAACAGATTTTACAATCATATCTAAAAATTCAGAATTAACATCTTTTAAGATATAGCCATAAATTCCCATTTTCATTGCTTTATTTATCACATGTTCATTGATGTGCGAAGTTAAAATCACAAATTTTACATTTGGCTTTTGCGACATAACTTTTTCTATCAAATCTAGTCCGTTTATGTCCCCTAGTTCTAAATCCAACAATACTACATCTGGGTTTTGCGCAAGAATTTTTGCAACACCTTCTTTACCGCTTGAAGCTTCCGCTACGACACATATATTTTTTGAATTTTCAAATAGAGATTTTATACCGCAGCGAAATAGTTTATGGTCATCTATTAAAATAAGTCTAACGGTTTGTTGAATATTATTATTTGTTATTACATTTTCCATAGAATACTCCTTTAATTTTTACGTATAAATTATCAGTTACAATTTTGCATTTCATTAGAGAATTTTTTAAAATAAGTGGTATTATTGTGGCAATTTAAACTTGAATTATGATTTAAAGTAAAATTTAGACATATCAAACCTACCCTTTTGTAATTTAACAAGCCTTGTTACATAATATACATTATCATAACCAATCGACTAGCATGGATAATAGAAAAATACCACTATAACTACGCTCTTTTTACTTTTAATTAAACATGTCCTATAATCAAACTATGAAAAAAATAAGAAAATATGACGTTGTAATTGTTGGCGGTGGCACATCTGGATGTGCTTGCGCATATAATTGTGCAAAAAATGGTCTAAAAACTCTTCTTATTGAAAAGAATAATTTTTTAGGCGGGCTTATGACAGGTGGACTTGTTGTTCCAATTATGAAATCATCTGTTAAAGATTTTAATTGTGATTATTATAAAAAATTAATCGCTACCGCAAAAAAATACGATGCACAAATTACATATAAAGATAATAACGACGGTTGGCTAAATCCTGAATTATTAAAAATTGTCCTTGATGAAGTTTTAGATTTTGACAATCTTGATATTTTATTTGAAACAACAGTTGAAAAAACATATTTAAAAAATAATTCCTTACATAAAATAAAATTAAATTCAAATTTATTATCATTACCTATCGTATCGAAATATTATATAGATGCAACAGGTTCTGCTGAATTTTCAAAATTATGCAAATGTGATTTTTTAAACGATAATTCAATAAAACAACAAAATTCTTTGAGATTTATTGTTGGTCATGTTGATTTAGATAAATTTTGCAAATTTATAACCGCTATAGATAAAGATGAGAATATTACCAATACCTATCGAGACGAAATAGATACTAGAAATGAACTTCATTTAACAACAGCTTCTACTTGGGATACAGATATTTATTGGGCATTAGATTCTGTATTAAAAAAAGCAGTTCAAGACAAAGTTTTAAAAAAGCAGGATAGAGCATATTTTCAAATATTTTCGATTGCTGGAGCGCCCAACTGTGTTGCATTTAATTGTCCTAGAATTGAAAACAAGTTAAATAACCCCCATGAACACTCAAAAGCCCTTATTGAGGGAAGAAAAGCTATTTATAGGTTTTACAATTTTGCTAA
>JAZUSV010000126.1:0-3815 GCA_045606885.1 Candidatus Gastranaerophilales bacterium
CACATGATGTGTGGGAAACCCATTCAACACTCGAACAAATTAGACTTTTAAGAGATAGAGACCCTATCATTTATAAAGCTATGAGACAAAAGAATGCTTTAGATGAAAAACTTATGCCTGCTGAATTTTATTTTAAAACAAGTGAATTTGAAGGCGCTGTTTATTACGCAGACAATGGCTTAGACTTTATTGATTATTCAATTTATGACGTGACCGAACTTGCAACAATCATGTCATGGGCACAAATGCGTCTTGACGAATATGAAACATTTGTGAGCCAAATCGAAGCAGACTCAACCACTGCAAGCATCTTTGGTGACAACATTGCATATTTGCAAACTCATATCAACAACGTAACTTCTCTCTACAAAGAAAAGTTCAATGCGCTATTGCCACCAGCTCAACCAGGCACCAATAATTAAATCAAAATAAAAACACGCTAAATTTTAGCGTCTTTTTATTTTACCTATTCTTCAATTTTTATTTTTCCATTTTTAATTAAAAGCATAACTGTTACGCTTGCTAAATCAAGAACTGCAAACAAGCTCATAAACACTGCAGATAAAGTTCTAAGTGTAATCATTGTTTTTTCTTTTAATTCCAACGGATAACTGCCACCCATAAAACCATTTGCTTCTATTTGTGTAGATGTAATTTTTCCAACATAAATAAACCCTTCACTATCTGAGCTATACATGTATAGTTTGCCATCATCAATTCTATATCTAACTCTTTCTGACATTCTTACTGGTTCATCACCCCATTCTTCATATTCGCTAGTTAATAATAAATAATTATCATCTTCAAAATCAATCACAATATTAAACTCAACGCCGTCTTCATAAACCTTGCCTGTATATTTATCTCCTTTAGAAAGAGAGCAAACCACAATTAATGCCGTTAAAAACATCACAAACAACACAGAAAATGCAATCGGAAAAACCTTTTTACAAAGTTTTGCAATTTTACAAAAAACTCCATTTGTTAGTTTTGATTTATCTGATTTTCTAGTTGCTGTAACAAGATTCAAAATTATCATGTCACCGCTTGCAAACAATTCAACATTGTCACCAATCTGAACATCCCAACTAGCATTACTTTTTTCAGTTCTCACAACTGAGCCGTCTTCCATTCCAACAAACACTTCATCATCAGTCACTTTTATAACCTTATTCATCTCTTCACCTCTTTTGTAATCAATTTGATATGTATATTTAAATAATATACAAATGTATATCAATTGTCAACACTTTTGGGTTATATATACTTTACATTTGTATAGTATTATAATTACATGGAAGTATTAAATAGAATTGAAGAATTAAGAAAAGAACGTGGTTGGTCAATTTATAAACTAGCAGAAGAATCAGGAATAACACAATCAACTTTGGCAAATATGTTTTCTAGAAAAACCATGCCTAGCATTTCAACTCTAACACAGCTTTGTGAAGCTTTTGACATTTCTTTGTCACAATTTTTTAATTTTAATTCAACAAATTTTTCAGATGAAGAATTTTCTATTATTTCCAAATATAGAAAACTAAACGAAAAAGAAAAACAGATTATTCAAAATCTTTTAGATTCCATAATTAAATCAAAATAAAAAGACGCTAAATTTTAGCGTCTTTTTTATTCATAAATTAAAACCGGATCATTTTGAATATGGTCACATGACGTGAAATAATATTCAACACCGTTTATTTTTGTTTTAAGTGGACAATTTGTGTAACCATGAATGTGTCCAAAAACAACCTTGTCAACCCCATACTCTTCAAAAAGTTTTGTAAACTCCGTTTCTCCACCCTTTGCATCAAATGGCGGAAAGTGCATCATGGCAACAAGCTTGTCACCATCTTCTTTTAAGTTTTTCGCAAACATCAATGTAAGTTTTAATCTTTCAGTTTCTCTTTTGTAGATTTTCATATCTTCTTCTAAAAACTCTTTTCCTTCTTCAGGAACATTCCAACCACGAGTTCCGCAAATAACATATGAACCGATTTTTATTGCATCATTTTGTATTGCAGAAATTGACTCCGGCAAAATTTCTCGAACCGCTGAAATAGATTTCCACCAATATTCATGATTGCCCTTGATAATGATTTTTTTACCTGGCAAATCATCAATCCACTTAAGGTCAGCCACAGCTTCTTCAAGTTTCATTCCCCAACTAATGTCACCCGCCACAAGCACAAGGTCATCTTGTGAAATTTTGTTTTTCCAATTCTCACTAATTTTTGAAACATAATTTTCCCAATGACCACCAAAAACATCCATTGGCTTGTCACAGCTGTTTGACAAATGCAAATCACTTATTGCAAAAATTTTCATTTTATTCTCCATCTACAAATTGATAGATTCTGCCAACGATGTTATCTTTTCCGTAAGCAGTTTCAGAACTAATCAAATAAATGTTTTCAATGCCAACTTTAAGTTTGCTAGCAATGTCTTGAAGACGTTTTGTGCGTTCTGTCTTTTTAATCTTATCATACTTTGTTGCTACTATTGTAACAGGAATATTTTGAAATGTTAAGTAATCTAGCATCTGAACATCTTGAACAGTTGGAGTGTGACGAATATCAACAAGCAAAATTGCATTAGCAATATTTTTTGAATTTTCAAGGTATGTGTTAATCATCTTTGTCCAGCGTTGTTGTTCAAGCTTACTTGTTTCAGCATAACCATATCCTGGCAAATCAACAAGCACAAAGTCTTTGTTAATCAAGAAGAAATTAACAAGTTTTGTCTTGCCTTGAGTAGCTGAAACCTTTGCAAGTTTTGAGTTATTTGAAATCATATTTATAAAGCTAGACTTTCCAACATTGCTTCGTCCAACCAAAATAATTTCTGGCAAATCAAAGCCTTTGAAATTTTCAAGTTCTGATTCAGATTTCAAAAAAACCGCATTTTTTATCACTTTCATGTTAAAATCTCCTTAATTTTGTATGTTTTATGCAAAATATTTGCATTTTTTAATAAATTACAGTCATGTTTTATTGTTTTTATTTTATAACACTGTCTTTTGCAATATCTATTTTATCACGTCTTTTAAAAAAAATCAACAACTAATAAAAAAATTACCATTAATATTTTTCGCAAAATATTAATGGTAATTTAATCATTTTAGACTTTTTATGCAGTTTTTGTTTCATCATCTGCATTTTCTTCTTTCTTTTTTTCAATAATAACAGGAACAACTTTTGTTGAGTTTTTCTTGTCTACGTCCATAATAATTTTATGAATGTTATTATTGCTTGGTGCTGTATACATAACAGGCATCATAGCGTTTTCTAATATTGTTCTAAGACCTCTTGCACCGGTTTTAAGTTCGATTGCTTTTTTAGCAAATGCCATAACAGCCTCGTTTGTAAACTCAAGTTTTATACCGTCCATATCAAACAATTTTTTGTATTGCTTAACAAGTGCATTTCTTGGTTCTGTTAAAATTCTCTTGAGTGCTTTTTCGTCAAGCTCTTTGAGTGTAACGGTTAATGGAACACGACCAATAAATTCTGGAATAAGTCCATACTTGATAAGGTCATGTGGTTCAACTTTTTCAAGCAAGTCTGATTCTTTAAGTTGAGCTTTTGTCTTAACATTTCCACCAAAGCCAAGAGTTGAACTTTCAGTTCTCTTTTTAATCACTTCATCAAGACCAACAAATGCACCACCCAAAACAAACAAAATATTTGTTGTGTCGATTTGCAAACATTCTTGATTTGGATGTTTTCTGCCACCTTGTGGTGGAACTGAAGCAACGGTGCTTTCTAAAATCTTCAAAAGCGATTGTTGAACACCTTCACCAGAAACATCTCTTG
>JAZUSV010000127.1:0-12296 GCA_045606885.1 Candidatus Gastranaerophilales bacterium
CTTTACCTGCTTGTACTGCACCTACTACGCAACCGATACCACAGGCAACTGCCCCAACTGCAGGTACGCAAATACAAAGTGCTGCTAAGCCAACTGATAGTAAGGTTTTACCCAAGGAGAATTTACCTTCTTTGTTGGTAAACATGCCTTTAATACCTTTTACTATACCTTTTCCTATACCTTCAATTGCGTTACCAATTGCTGAGAAAAATCCGATTTTACCGTCATCATTTCCATCGGTACATGTATTTCCTTCAGCATCTGTTGCATAAGCTGTCTGTTGAACAGAAGCTGTTGGTTGAGTCGTAGTAATTCCTTGATTTAATGCCGCTAATCTTTGGCGGTAGCTGTTCGTAAAGTCGTAATGACGCGCAAGCACGGCATCAGAGTACAGTCCATTGCTCATGTGTGTTCCCCCTATAAAAATACAAATATATAACCCCTTGTTTTAATAAAGATTTTTTTTGTTTAAAAATTGCCATGTGCTTAAAAGAAGTGTTAATTTTTGTAACATAGTATTAACTCTTTTGTCGGATATTTTTTAAGTACAAAGCTTGTAATTTATGAAAAAAGGAGAAAATATGAAAAAATATTTATGTAAACTTTGCGGATATATCTATAATCCAGAGGAAAATGATGATGTAGAATTTTTTGACTTGCCTGTTGATTGGGTTTGTCCTTTGTGTCAGGCTTCAAAAGATGAGTTTGAAGAAATAGATTAAAGGCTTTCAAAAAAATATTTTTTTGAGATAATGTTCTATGGCAATAAGTTATGAAAGTCGAAAAAACATTATTCAGTAATTTCAAGTCCTATGGTTATTTTAAAAGTAAAAACCAAGCGGACAATCAAAAAAAAGAGCCACATCAAGTCGAAATAAACTTTAAACCGCTGATTGGTTCAGCGCTTGGCGTTGGTGGCGCAATTTTGGCGTATAAAAAATTGCCTAAATTTAAAAATAAAACAGTGAATGATGTTACCGAAATGCTTTTAATGGCTGGTGGTGCTAACGTTGGCGGTGTTTTAGGCGGTTCTATTGGAGCAAATAAAAAACAAAAAGAAAAAAAATGGCGTGAAGCCGGCTTTCAGATAATGAATATCTCTATTCCAATGTTGATGGTTAGTGGTGCGCTTGAAGCTTGTA
The DNA here is from genome assembly GCA_045606885.1 of Candidatus Gastranaerophilales bacterium. Taxonomy (GTDB): domain Bacteria; phylum Cyanobacteriota; class Vampirovibrionia; order Gastranaerophilales; family Gastranaerophilaceae; genus RUG14156. Next base: position 1,143 of record JAZUSV010000127.1, read on the forward strand.
AAAAAATAAAGCCTTTAAACAATAATCCTTCAAAAATTGTTGCATCAATTGCTGGTATGATTAGTGGAGCTATGATTGCAACTGCGATTACAAATGCAACCAGAGAAGAAGGCGAACCATATAGAAAATATACCCCAAAAGATGCTATTGCAAATTTTGACGACATTATTGCTACAATTAAAATTGGTTTTGAAAATATTTTAAAATATGTTCCTGTAGATAAAATCTTGCCGTTTATATATATTTATTCAGGCATAAGAGCAGGACGAAAAGAATAGTTATTAAAATTTCGCATGTTATAATTTCATTATGAATGATTTTATTGAAATTTATAAAGCAAATGAACATAATTTAAATTCTGTGGATTTAAAAATTCCTAAAAATGAATTGACAGTTTTTACGGGGGTTTCAGGTTCTGGAAAAAGCTCTTTGGCGTTTGATACTATTTTTGCAGAAGGTCAAAGAAGATATGTTGAAAGTCTTTCAACCTATGCTCGTCAGTTTTTAGGACAAATGGACAAACCTGATGTTGAACGAATTGACGGATTATCTCCCGCTGTATCAATTGATCAAAAATCTACATCAAATAACCCTCGTTCAACCGTTGGAACAATAACTGAAATTTATGACTATTTAAGACTTTTATATGCTCGAGTTGGAACACCCCATTGTCCTAAATGTGGTCAAGTAATTACTCCTCAGACAATTGACGAGATTACTGAACAAATTTTAAACTTAGGCGAAGGAACAAAAATTCAAATTTTGTCGCCAATAGTTAGGGCAAAAAAAGGCGAATATAAGCAAATGCTTTCGGCTTTGTTGTCTGAGGGATTTATCAGGGTTAGAATTGACGGTGAAATTTATAATCTTGAAGAAGATGAAATTGAATTAAATAAAACTCAAAAGCACACAATTGAAATTGTTGTGGATAGAATTATCGTAAAAGAAAGCGCTAAATCTCGAATTTTTGATTCGGCTCAAACTGCACTTTTGCGAGCAGATGGGCTTTTGATAGTAAACAAAATTGAAGATAATTCTGATATTATTTTTTCAGAAAAATTAGCTTGCCCTAATTGCAACATAAGTTTTGAAGAATTGACTCCTCGTTTGATGAGTTTTAATAATCCTTATGGCGCATGTGGCGTTTGCCATGGCATTGGGGCGCATTATGAAATTTCGCCTGATTTGGTTGTTCCTGACACTGAAAAATCGCTATCTCAAGGAGCAATTTATCCTTGGGCAAAAACCGCAAACCCTTATTATTCAGATGTTTTAAAATCGGTTTGTGAACATTACAAAATTGATTTTGACGCTCCTTTTAAATCTTTGTCGCCTGCTCAAAAAGGGATAATTCTTTATGGAAATGGTGATGAAAAAATCAAAATGTATTATGCTGATTTTGGCACAAAGCACTATCGAACCCATGTTATGAGCTATCAAGGCGTTATTCCTTATTTAACTAAAAAATACGAAAGTGATTCTGATTTAGTTAGAGCAGAAATTGAAAAATACATGGTTACAAACCCTTGTAAAGCTTGTGGCGGTGGAAGATTAAACCCGTTTGCTCTTAGTGTTAAAGTGAACCAAAAAAATATTTTTGAATTTTGCGAAATGTCTGTATTAAAAGAATATGATTTTATCCAAGATTTGTATTTGATTTTAGACGAGTTTAAATTAAAAATAGCTAAACAAGTATTGGATGAAATTAGAGCAAGATTGAAGTTTTTAATTGATGTTGGATTGGGATATTTAACTCTTTCTCGCTCAGCAGGAACTTTGTCGGGTGGTGAAGCGCAAAGAATACGTCTTGCAACACAAATCGGCTCTGGTTTATCAGGGGTTTTGTATGTTTTAGATGAACCATCTATTGGGCTTCATCAGCGTGATAACGATATGTTGATTTCAACATTGATGAAATTGAGAAACTTAGGAAATACCCTAATTGTTGTTGAGCACGATGAAGATACCATGAATGCTGCGGACTATATTGTAGATATTGGTCCATACGCAGGCGTTAAGGGTGGAAATATTGTTGCAAGTGGAACTTTGGATGATATTAAAAAATCCAAAGAATCTTTAACAGGTAAATATTTATCTGGCAAGTGCAAAATTCCTGTGCCAAAAGAGCGAAGAGAAGGAAATGGTGAATTTTTAGAAGTTAAAAACGCTCACAAAAATAATTTAAAAAACATCGATGTTAATATTCCATTGGGTAAAATTGTTGCCATAACAGGTGTTTCAGGTTCTGGAAAATCAACATTGGTAACGGATATAGTTTCTGAATATGCTCGTCATGAATTATTGAAAAATAAGCCAAAACCACAAGGAGTGGATACAATAAAAGGCTTTAAAAATATAGATAAGCTTGTTATAGTTGACCAATCTCCAATCGGAAGAACGCCAAGGTCAAATCCTGCAACTTATACTGAAGTTTTCACACACATTAGAGAACTTTTTGCGCTGACTCCTGAAGCAAAAATGAGAGGATATAAACAAGGAAGATTTTCTTTTAATGTTAAAGGTGGAAGATGCGAAAAGTGTTGTGGTGATGGGCTTTTAAAAATTGAAATGAACTTTTTATCTGATGTTTATGTTACTTGTGATGTATGTAAAGGAAAAAGATATAACCAAGAAACCTTGGAAGTAAAATATAAAGGAAAAAGCATTTCTGATGTTTTAGAAATGTCTGTAGCTGAAGCCTTGGAATTTTTCCAAAATGTTCCAAAAATTGCAACACGTTTGCAAACTTTGTATGATGTTGGTTTGGATTACATAAAGCTTGGTCAAAGCGCAACAACTCTTTCTGGCGGTGAAGCGCAAAGAGTTAAATTGGCACTTGAATTAAATAAACGTGCTACAGGAAAAACCTTGTATGTTTTAGATGAACCATCTACGGGACTTCATTTTTACGATATTGATAAATTGATGAAAATGCTTCATCAATTGGCTGACAGTGGAAATACTGTTTTAATTATTGAACATAATATGGATATAATCAAATGTGCAGATTGGATTATAGACCTTGGACCTGAAGGTGGAGACGGTGGCGGAAACATTGTCTTTAAAGGTACACCTGAACAAATAATTAAAAATAGCGACAGCTACACAGGAAAATATCTAAAAAAATATTTAAAATAAAAGCCCTCTTTTGAGGGCTTTTTGTTATTTTGCGTTTAAGAAAGTTTGGACATTTGTTGTCATGCTTTCTTCTTTGATTTTCCACTGATTTCCAACTTTTGTGAAAATAAAGTGGGAAGGCAAGCCTGTTTTATCATTTCTTGGAATTCTAATAGAGCTTACTTTATAGTCATTTTCAATTTTTTCAACTTTTCTTTCTGTATAGCGGTTTTTGTATCCTGTAACTTTAGCTAATTTAGAATGTTGTTCCATTTCTTTTAAATATCTGTCAAAAGGAATTAATACAGCTTTTTGTCCGCCTTGTTTTTTGTTTACAACACGTATAATTCGTGCATTTTTTGTGTAGTAATTTGGAATATTGGTTGAATATGAATTTGCGTCGTTAACATATTTGTCAAATGTTGCTAAAACATCTGCTTTGTCATCGGCAAATGCGCTAAAAGATAACATAAGTGCTGTTAATGCTGTAAAAAATAGTTTTTTCATAATCCATCCTTATTGTCTATGGAATAATTGTACAATAAATTTGTTAAAAACAAAATATACCTTGGTATTATCACTCCTACGTTTGTATTACATTTCTTAACAATAGCTTTTCTTTTTAAAATGTTACAGTTATTATAATCATGTTGTTAATGCTTCGGCTAGTATGCGAATTGGGGTATGAACCCCATTTTTTTTCTCTAAAATCATACTTTTATATTAAACAACATTGTCCTTAATGTGTTAAAATCTTCTTGTGAAAGGAGTTATCACTTATGGATTCAAAAGATGAAAAATACTTAATTCTTGAACAATATAGGATTTATTCAGACGCAAAAGAAAAATTTATTGAAAGACAATTTTCAACAAATAGATTTTATTTGGTTTTAAATTTGATAATTTTGGTTACAACTTATGTGTTGGCAACTTTAATTCCACAGTATGAACCAATTATTATTTTAACAATAATCGGTATTGCAATAAGCATAATGTGGTGGATGAATATTGATTCATACCAAATGCTTATTAAAGTTAAATATTCAAAAGTTTTAGAATATTTAGAAACCAAATTACCTGAACAACCATATCATAAAGAATATGTAGACTACACTCAAATTAAAAAGAAAAACAACTTAATTGTTTTTGGAGATTTTCAAAAAGCTCTTACAGTTGTTATAATTTCTGTATATGCATTTGTTTGCGTGTATTATGCTTTTAATTTAATCAAATTTCAAACTATGTAATTAATTTATTAAGAGAGAGCCGCTTTTATAGCGGCTCTTTTTTATCTTATTTTTATATCTGCTTTTTTAAGGTCAGATTTAAGTTTTTCAATAGGCAAGGTATCGTAGTGGAAAATCGAAGCAGCTAGCGCAGCGTCAACTTTTGTTTTTTTAAATACATCAATAAAGTGTTGCGAATTAGCACCTGCGCCACCTGAGGCAATAGTTGGGATATTGATTGCGTTCGATATTAAATTATTTAACTCAATATCAAATCCTTTTTGTGTGCCGTCATAATCCATAGAAGTTAAAAGAATTTCACCTGCGCCGAGCTGCGTTGCTTGTTTTGCCCAATCAAGAGCTTTTATTCCTGTATTAGTTTTTCCTGCATTGATATGAACATAAAAATCGCCATCAACTCTTTTAGCATCAAGCGCAACAACAATACATTGCGAGCCAAAATAGTTTGCAGTTTGAGATATTATTTTTGGATTTTTAACGGCTGCAGAATTGAAAGAAATTTTATCTGCTCCAGCACCTAAAATTGCTTTTATATCGTCTATGTCGGATATACCGCCACCGACTGTGAACGGAATAAAGACTTCTTTAGCAACACGTTCAACAAGTTCAACTATTGTTTTTCTTTTTTCGTTCGTTGCAGTAATATCCAAAAACACAAGCTCGTCTGCTCCTGATGATGAATATTTTTTAGCTAATTCAACAGGGTCGCCTACGGTTTTTAAGTTTTCAAAATTAACACCTTTAACTGTTTTTCCGTCTTTAACGTCAAGGCAAGGAATAATTCTTTTTGCTAAATTGTTCATTTTAGCAACCTAAATTCATTTTGGAAAATTCTACAATTTTGTTTTTGCCAGATTGTTTAGCGTTGTATAGAGCGTGTTCTGCATATCTAATTAAAGTGTTTGCATTTTCTTCAACTGCTTCCATACAAGGAAATGAAGAAATTCCGCCAGAAATTGTAATTGGATGTCTTTCTTCTTCGTTAGCTGGAATAAACTCCATTCTTTCAACATCTTTTCTGAAACGTTCGGCAAAAATCATTGCTTGTTGTTCAGTTGTTTCAGGCAGGATTATGATAAATTCTTCGTCGCCATAGCGGGTTAAAACATCTTCTTTACGAACTAGTGCAGATAGCATTTGAGCGATTTTTCTAAGCAAAATATCGCCCCAATCGTAGCCATACATATCGTTTACAATTTTGAAGTAGTCGATATCTAATAACAAACAAGATAAATTTGTTCCATATCTTTTTGCACGAGAAATTTCGGCGTCAAGTCTGTGATGAAGATATTTTCTGTTGTATAGACCTGTCAATTCATCACATATTGCTGTTTTAATTAATTCTCTTTTTGTTGAATATGTTTTAGCTAAAGCGCTAATTCTTGTGTTAAGTTCAGTTTTGTTGATAGGTTTTTTGATGTAATCATAGCTAAGGGCTCTGATTGTAAGGCCTTCTGGAATTTCATCAACAGGAGCTAATATACAACATTCAAGTTTTCTTATGGCACAAAATTCTCTGATTTTATCTTCGCTTATGTCTAAAATCATTACTGCAGGATTATATTGTTTGTAGTTTTCTAGTTCACTTGCGCTAAATTCTCTTAATTTTGTTTCATCATCAAGGTTGATTAAGTTTGCTAATTCTGATGAACCGCTTTCGCTGTATACTACAATATTCATACTAACTCCTTTAAATTCTATCTTTGTTTTTAGTATACCATATTTTTTATGCCCAAAAACCAAAAATATAGACATATTTCATCTATTTATATTATGCATTATTTCAAACTATTTATTAAACTGATAGAGTAGTCAGTCTGTCGGTGTTTTGTATTGTCTAGTCCGTTAAAAAAACAACAATTTGATAAATACGAGTTCTGCGAGCAAAATCATTCTTACTATGATTTTATTGAACCTCCCCAAAAACAACGCAAAAGAGTTCCCGTTAAAAAGAAAAACAAGAAAACTTTTGTAAAACTTATTGCTGGACTATTTTCGTTGACTTTTTTGACTGCTTACGGGTATTATGTTTGCCCTTATAACTATAAACACTATTTTGAGCCGTTGTTTTTAAACAGGATTGTAAATCAAAATCTTGAATTAGAATTTGATGATTTATTGTATCCAATGGGCGATTATGCTTATAATTCATATTTTATAGACCGATATCAACTGACACCTCGTGCTGAAAAATCTAAAGAAATGTCTGACATTTCAATAGTTTCAGAAATGACTGAAACAAAAGCGAAAATTTTGGAATTGATGGAAAAATATCCAAAATTAAAAGCAAGTGTTTTTGTTTGGGAATATTCTACAGGAGCTGGTTTTGAAATAAATTCAGATGAAGTATATCCAAGCGCAAGCATTATTAAAATTCCAATTGCTTTTGAATTAATCAGATTAGTTGATCAAACTTCAAAAACACCAAATCCGATTTCATTGACTGATAAAAGAGTATTTAGTGAACAATATCGAACACTTGGCTCTGGGGATTTGCAATATACAAGAGCAGGAGTTGCGTATTCCCTTGACCATTTGGCAAACATTATGATTGCTAATTCTGATAATTCCGCTACAAATATGATTTTGAATGAAATTGGCGGAATGGACAATTTTAATCGTGCGATGAGAAATTTGGGTCTTCAAGTTACCTCTATGGGTGAATTGTTGCCAGATATGGACGGAAGAAACAAAACAACAGCAAGAGAAATTTCTAAAATTTTATATAACATTGATAATCCAAAATATATCAATCCAAAATATAAAAATATTTTAAAAGAATACTTGGGTAATACTAAAAATATTCATCTTATTAAAGAAAAGTTGCCTCAAGATGTGATGGTGTTGCATAAAACAGGCGATATTGGTTCAATGCTTGGTGATAGTGGTATTGTGTATGCTAATAACGGCAAAAAATACATTATTACAATTATGGCAAAACGTCCTCATAATTATTATGGGGCTAAAACGTTCATCCAAGACGCATCTTTGATGATTTATAATGATATTAATAGAATGCTTTAATTTTTTCTTGACGAGTCAGGATTATTCATAGATAATTAGTACATACTATTGTGTTACAAAGTTTGTAAGAACAAGAATAAGGAGTATGTTATGAAGAAATCTACACAAGTGTTATCTGTAACATTAGCATTATTTTTGACTTGTGCAGGCGTAATTGCAAAAGAACCATGTCCTTGTAAAAAAGGTGAAAAAGTTCAAGTTTACGCTCACCCATCATTGATGAATGCTGACGCAACAGAAGTAAAAGACGCTGATTCTGTTTATAGAATTGGTGGAAAAGTTTTAAAACAAAAAAATAGACTAGGTTTTACTAATAAAGACAATATATATGTTAATGCTTATTCTAGAGATTTATTAAATACAATGAGCGTTAGAAAAGGTGATAGAGATTTCGATATCAAAATGCCTATTTCAAGAGCTGAATTAGCATTTATGTTATCTCAAGGCTTAAATATGAGCCAAGTTAACGCACTTAAAGATTACACAGACGTAACAAGTGCATATTGGGCAAACGACGAAATTAACAAAGCAACTGCTGCTGATGTTATGATTGGTTACCCAGACAAATCATTCAAGCCAGACCAAGCAATTACAAAAGCTGAAGTTTTTGCTACAATTGCTAAATTAATTGAAGTTGACTATGTAAACGATGGCTCAGCTCCAACAATCAATGGTCAAAAAGTTGATGCTATTCCTACTTGGGCTTATGGATGTACAAAAGAAGTTATTGCTTCTGGTTTAGTTGATAATTTACCAGATCCAAAAACTTTATTCTCTGCTCCATATTTATCAAGACACCAAGTTGCTACTTTAGTATCTGAATTAAGATTAAAATATGCTTCAAACGGCAAATTAGTTGGCGATGCATTCAAAGGCGCAGGTGTTCCTGTTGCAATTAAAGTTAAAATGTTAGACAGAGTTGACGCTAAACATTCTAATATTGGTGACAGATTTGTTGCTAAAACAACTGAAGAAGTTACAGTTAACGGCGTTACATTCCCAACAGGTTCTGAAGTATGTGGAAAAGTTGTTACAGTACAAAGACCTGGTTTAGGAAAACACCCTGGAACAGTTACAGTTAAATTTGTAAAAATTAAAAATGGCGACAGCGAAGTACATTTCCCTAAAGAAATGACAAGCGCTACTGCTGATAAATTAAACAATCCTAACATTTTTGCAAGAGTTCTTGGTCTTCCATTCACAGCTGCTGCAAGAACAGTTGGTATTGTTGGTCGTGGTGTTGGACAAGTTGTTAATATTTCAGGTAACGGCTTAGAAGAATACGGCGACAGATTATCAGATACTTTAGTTGAAACATTCACAGGTCACTTAGGACGTGGTGTTGCAAGCTTTGGTAACTCATTCGTAACACTTGGTAAAGGTGTTTATGGAATTGTTAAAACAGTTGTTTCTGGTACATTTGGTATCGTTTATGAAATTGGCGATGAATTATTATACACAATCGTTCCATCAGTTTCAAATTCAGCTGCTTTAAATCCAAACGAAGAATTAACAGTTATTTTCTAATTAACTGATTAATATATTCAATTAAAAAGCTCTCGAGAATCGAGAGCTTTTTAATTTTTTCTTTTTTCTATTTCTTTTCTTATAATTTTTTCAAATAATATTGAAGGGAAATAATCATCTACCATATAATTAATCCGATTTACGCAATCAAGAGCTTCACCTAAGTTTCCTAAAAGAAAATAGCATTGAGATAATATTAAAAGTGCTTCTGGGTCGGAATAAAAAAGCTTTAGAGTTTTCTTGCAAAAACTTATTGCTAAATCAAAATACCCATTTGCAAAAAGCGCACGGGCAATAAACTTGTATGCTTCAGGATTTGAATTATAAAGTATATCGCAAGAGCTTATTAGGTTTTGTGCCCATTCTATTTTTTCATTTTCAATAAAAAGGTTTAAATAGACTTCTAAAAATGCTCGTGTTTGGAAAAAGCTTGGTTTTTTTCTTGGAATTTTTAAATTTATTAAATCAAGAACGCTCAAACCCCACAAACAAGCAGGACATGACAAGTTCTTTTTCCAAAATTTTGCTGCGCTAAGACTTTTGTTTAATAGCAGACAACACAACCCTGCACTATAGTAATCATTTTGCGAGTTAAAAATTTCAAAAGCTTTTCGATATTCTTTTTGATAAAAATAATCTTTAGCAGTTTTAGTTTGAAGTGTCATTTTTTTGAATTTTTTTCATTAAATCAAAACTATTTGTAGCTGTTTGTTTTGGCTTGATTTGGCTAATTGCATCAACGTCAAAGTTGTGAGCTTGCTTGTTTGATTTTTTAATTTCGTTATATACTTCTTCTCTGTATATTTGAACATTGTTTGGAGCGTTAACCCCTATTTTTACTGCGTTTTTATAGCTTTCTAAAATCACAACTTCAATGTTGTCGTTTATTATAAGTTTTTGATTAATTTTTCGAGTTAGAATAAGCATTATTTACCTGCACCTTCTTCTTCGAAAAGTTTTTTTCTAACTTCAAATTCTGTATTTTTAAGTATTAATTGCATTGCTTTTTTATTGACAATGTTGATTACAATTGGCGCAAGCATATTTATTGTTGCTCCTTGCGGATTGTTTGAAGGAATATTTGCAATATTACAAACAAATACATCGTCTCCACTTGTAATGTCAAGCATTTGTGCTTCTTCATCGGGAATATCAAATTGATAATCTATGCCAAAAAAGCTACATAGCGTAACAGGAAAAGCTAAGCTCATATCTTCCATTGATTGCAGCCATTTGAATGGTGAATCAGGTTTGTAATCTACGATAGTATATTCTTTTAGGTCGTTAAAACCGATAATTGGAGCTACAAATTCAAAAACAGTTTCTTTGTTTATTTCCAATTCTCCAAATTTTTCTGTATTTATTTTGATTATATTGCTATTTTCAGTTTCAGTCATTTTTATATTCCGTAATTAGTTAAACTGTTTTGTCTTTGTGCCATTTGGTTGTATAAAAATATTTTTGCAACATCAGGATTTGATGCTCCATACATATTTAGCGTAGGATTATTCATCATATCTAAACCCATTGCACCAAATTGGTTGAATTGTTGTGCTTGTGCTAGTGGGTTAAATTGTGTATATGGGTTCATTCCAATTCTTGATAATGTGTTAAGTGCGCTTGCTATTTCTTCGTTTGTTGGAAGTGCGCTTGTTTGAAGACCTGCTTTTTGTTTTTCTTCTTCAATTTGTCTTCTTATATATTCATCTTCTTCGAGTTTGCGTTCCATTCTTTCTTTTGTAATTCTATCCATTGCATTTGGGTGAATTTTTTTGCCTGACATAATAAATAAATCAATGTCGCTTGGGTCTTCTTCATCTTCTTTTTCTTTTTCTCTTAGTGCAGCTGGACGACAAACGTCTGAATTAGGGTCTTCTAGACAATCAAGAGCTCTTTGAGAGTAGTGTGATAAAGCAAGGTTTTCATCTTTGTAAATTACTTCATTGTATAAAGTTTTTGCTTCTTCTTTGAAACCTAGTCTTGTATAGCAAAGTGCAAGATAATATTTTGCGTATGTGTTATCTTTTTCTTTTTTAACTAATTCTTCCAAATCTTGCATTGCGCCAACATAGTTTTTTGCTCTGTATTTTACTACAATTGGTTTCAATGATTCACTAACTTGTGGTACTTTTGGTTTAACATTATATGTTGCAGCAAATACATTAGATGTAGCCATCAAAATTATTGCAACAAATCCTGAAACAAAAAGTGACAACGTTTTTTTCATAATAAATCCTCT
>JAZUSV010000128.1:0-2097 GCA_045606885.1 Candidatus Gastranaerophilales bacterium
GGAATATGATGAAAAATATCAAGCTGGAAGTGACATTGGTTTTATTAAAAAATTAGACAAATATAACAATCGATTTAATCCGAATAAAATTGCTTATGACCCTTATTCTCAGGAGTTATCGCATTTTACAACAGACATTAACCCTGGGTTAAATATGTTTCGCTCAGGCGGAAATTATTATTTACTAGACAACGCAAAATATGCGATAAAATCTGTATTTTTCCCCAAAAAAGATAAAGAAATTGCAACGGTTTCTAAAAGACCTTTTAATACAGAAGTTATTGGTGAAGTTCATATTAAAGATTTAACACAAAGACTAAATATCTTGGAAGCAGGCACATATAAAGGTGCTGGCATGTTTGCAAAAAGTATTAAAAATCTCGGCATTTCAATGGTTGAATTTTTGCCGATAAACGAGTTTGATTCTAACCAAAATGGGACTAATCATTGGGGATATATGCCACTTGGGTATTTTAGCTTGGCTAGAAAATATGCTTACAACAAAGAATACGGTAATTTGCTGAATGAGTTTCGTGAAATGGTTGACGAATTTCACAAAAACGATATTAAAGTGTGTCTTGATATGGTGTATAACCATACAGGAGAAGCTGGGGTTATAAATGGGCTTGTTGATGATGCAATTTTGTTATCTTATGCTTTGATTGACAACTCTCAATATTATAAAGTTTTTGGAAATGGTTATTATCGCTCTAACTCTGGTTGCGGAAATGATTTTAACGCAAATAGTGACTTGGCTTTAAATTTAATCGTTGATTCTTTGGAGTTTTGGACTAAACAAGGAGTTGACGCTTTTCGATTTGATTTAGCTGCGGCACTTTTAGAAAATAGCTATAGTTGCGCTGAAATTTATGACAATATTGGTTCTTTAGCAGCAAAATTAAAAGATAAATTAAAACAGCGAGGAATAAATGTTGTTGACGATTTCGCAACTGCTCAAGAAGGCATTGTGTTAATTGCAGAACCTTGGACATGTGGCGGAAAGGACTGTTATCAGCTTGGTAATTTCCCTTCATTTTGGGCGGAGTGGAATGATATATCAAGAGATACAATTAGAAGAATTACACTAAGAAAAAATGAAGTTACTCCACTGCAAATTAAAGATATTATTGAGGGAACGCCTTCTAGATTTAAAAATGTAAACAAATCAATTAATTTTATAGCTTGTCATGATGGCTTTACTTTGCTTGATTTGAATAGCTATAAAAAGAAAAGCCCTTCTACTCAAGGTGGTTCTGATTGGGAAATTTGCGGAGATTATGACGGAGACGTTAAAAAACGAGAAAATGCAATTCGAAAACAATTGGCAATCTTGTTTATGTCTTATGGTATTCCAATGATTCAAATTGGTGATATTATCATGCAAACAAAAAGCGGAAATAACAACAGTTACAACAAAGACGACAATACAAATTATTTAAATTGGGAGCGTGCAACAAGAAAAGAATCATTTGAAAACAGAATAATGGAATATGTTAGAAATTTAATTAAATTTAGAAATGAAAATCCTATATTTTCAAGTGATGAATTTGTAAAATCTCTTACATACTGTTATGATAATGGTCAAGAGGCGAAAGCTGAAAATCTTGGTTTTTGGGAAAATGCAACAGAAAAATTCTTTGGTGTTGCAATAAATTCAAACAACAGAATATATGTTGCGTTTAATCAAAGCGATGAAAAATTAAACATGCAACTTCCTAAGAATAAAGAAAATTCGTCTTGGCATGTGTGTTTGGATACGTCTAATTTCTATAACATTAGTCTACATTGCAAAGACTATATCGAAAAAGATTACATCTTAAATCCACAAGCGTTGGCAGTATTTATGGAATTAAATAATGGATAGTTTAAAAAAATTATATTTATCAACCTGTTTTCTTTGTGTTTTTAAAGCATTGAAAGAAGATTTGGTATTTAAAAATTTTGTGTCGGTTTTATATAATCTTGAATTTGAAGAAAATATTGAGAAAAATATTGAAAGTTATGTTAATTTTGTGCATAGTTTAAAAAAAACAGGGTATGACAATTTTTCGCAATATTTAAATGATGTTCTAGCAAAAAATAAAGCATACAACGATG
>JAZUSV010000129.1:0-6630 GCA_045606885.1 Candidatus Gastranaerophilales bacterium
ACAAAACTAACATGGTTCATTAGCTCAGCCGGTAGAGCACTTGACTTTTAATCAAGCGGTCCCGAGTTCGAATCTCGGATGAGCCACCAATCAAAAAAATTACACATTTTGTGTTTTATATACAACTAAAGATAACATGGTTCATTAGCTCAGCCGGTAGAGCACTTGACTTTTAATCAAGGGGTCCCGAGTTCGAATCTCGGATGAGCCACCAAAAAGCCTTAATGAAAATTAAGACTTTTTTAATAGAAAAATATTTTATATGCGGACGTGGTGAAATTGGCAAACACGCTAGACTTAGGATCTAGTGCTTCCGGCTTGGGGGTTCAAGTCCCTTCGTCCGCACCAAATCAAAAAAAGAGCGAAAGCTCTTTTTTTTCATCTTACGAACGAAGTGCTAGTTTGAAATATGTGACGCTCGAAAACTCTCGCTATTCCGTCGCAAGACGACTTGCTCCTTACAAGTCCCTTCGTCCGCACCAAATCAAAAAAAGAGCGAAAGCTCTTTTTTATTTTTGTTAAAATTTTAAGTCCATATTTTTGGACTTATTGCGTGCTACAATAATAACAATTAGAGATAAATATCTCTAAAAATTTACTTTAAGGAGATAATTTATGGGAAGTGGTTATATTGTAGGGTGTAAAAAGTGCAACAAGGATTATCAATTATTTTTAGGCATTGGAATGGGATATCATTTTGAATATGAGGAAGTCATGAATCAAATAAAAAGTGGAATATTTGGAAAAAGGATGCAAGAGATTGTTAATGATGATGAGTTTGTTGCTGTTGATGCTGAGGATAAACTTTATGTGTGCGACAAATGTGGAGATTGGGGGGTTGATAAATCATTAGATTTGTATAAGCCAAAAAGCAGGGCTGCTGTGATTCAAAATGAAATTGATGAATGGAGTTGGAGAGATGATTTTTTAAAGACAATTTCTTACGACGAAGAAAAGAATGAGTTAAGAACAATTGATGGAAAAATTGTGCCATTGTCTAAAGTGTTGTCTCGAGTTTCGTTTTGTGGTGGTAATAAAGAGAATTATACAAGAGTTTTAGAAGTCCGCCACATATGTAGCAGATGTGGTGAAGTGATGCGTGAAGTTGAAGAAGATGAAAATGTTGAGCTAAAGTGCCCAGATTGTGGTGAAGTGATGCAGAAAAACGGGTGGGTTAATTGGGATTAATCAAAAAGTGTATTGAAAAATTCAATTTTATGTTTTATAATTTGCATGCAGAATAGGAGATGAGTTATGGCGATTTTTAAAAAAGGTGTTAGTCATGATTATGATGTTAATATGAACATCTTTTTTTGTGATGCAAATGGAAAATTGAAAAGTGATGCTAATATGCAAAAGATTAACGACTTTAGAATGCTAGGTATTTCTTATTTGCAGAATGCAGAAGTTGTTTTGGCTTATTTGCTTGGGCAAGACCCTAGAAATGGTGATGGAGAAACAATGATTTTGCCAGTTCTTTTTAATACTTGGCATGGACTAGAATTGTTGCTTAAATGTGGAAATATGATTTGTGATGAATATTTGGGGATTCAAAACCAAAAATATTCAAAGCATACGATTGATGTTTATGCTGACCAATTTTTAGAAAAAATGAAACGATTAGGTTTTAAAAATCTTGAAGAAGAAGAGTTTGTTGGTGTAGCTGAATTTGTTGGTGATTGCAAAGAAAATAATGCGCATTTCGATTTTGCTAGATATACAATGCAATCAAATGGTCAGTCTCAATTTTATAACACGCCAGATTCAAATGGAATAGTTCCTGTTATGAGTTTGGATATGATTGAATTTGCCCAAGTGTTAATGAAGATTAATTACAACTTTGTTGATGTTGTTGATTTTCTTTTTGATATGCTTAATAGATATGGAAAAGGTGAACGAAGAGTAATCAATGAATCCGCATTGAAAATGTATATTGAACACGAAGGTTGCTCTAGGTTTATTGGGGATTATGATTTTGAAAATTTAGAAGAGCGTGCTCAAAAAGCTAAAAATAATATAAATTGTCAAATTTTTGACAAATAACAGTAAATTATTAAAATATAACCAAAAAATCAGCAATTAAGTTATAAAAATATAATTAAGTGTTGCAAAACTTGAAATTATGTGTTATAATAGAAATAGTGATAACAAAGGGAGTTAAAATATGTCTATTTTTAAAGATTATTCAACCAATAACAGCAAAGAAGCGTTTTTAAACTGGCATTTTGATGATGGAAATGGCAGAATGGATTCAGATCCTGTGGTTCAAAGTTGTTGGGATTATAAAGAACTTGGTTTTGCTTATTTAAAAGGTGCGGTTGTGGTTTTGTCTTGTTTGCTTGATCATGATAATTATGACAATGAAGCTGACACAATGATTTTTCCGGTTTTATTTGATATGTGGCATGGCATTGAGCTATTGCTTAAAAGTGGAAACATGATGTGTGATATGTATTTAGGTCAACCAGTTTCAAATTATTCAAAACATAAAATTGACGATTATTCAGATCAATTTAGAAGCAAAATGAAGCGACTTGGTTTTAGAAAACTTGATTCAAATCAACTTAAAGAAATGATTGAATTTATTGATGATTGCAAGGCAAAAGGTGCGCACTTTGATTTTGCGAGATACACAAATCAATCTGATGGTTCAAAACAATTTTACAACACACCAGACAGTGATGGTTTTGTTCAAAACACAATTGTTGACTTGCATGAACTTGCAAGGGTGCTTATGTCGGTTACAACAAATGTTAAAAACACGATTGATTATTTGTATGACTATATGCAAAGCTATGGTGTGACTAACAAAACTGAGTTTACAGAGAAGAATTTCAATGATTATTGCAATTGTTGCATTAATATTTTTGAAGATGATGAAATGGAAGTTGATGAAACGTCAAAGAAAACAGTTAAAGAACTGGTTGATGAATATCTTAAAAGAAAAGAACAAACTGGTGCAAAATTTGAAATTTCAATTGGTGTTCCACCAAAAGAAAAAGAGTAATATATAAATAAAAGGCACAAATAAAAACACGAGAAGCAATCTCGTGTTTTTTGTTATTGTAAAGTATTTCGATTAAAAACAATAGTTTCTTATGATTGCAAAGGCTAGGTAAGCGATGTATAAAGACAATAAGATAATACCTTCTTTTTTGCTAACATTGCTTTGTCTTGCACACATGAATGAAAAGATGATTGTGCAGACGAATAAAATGATTATGTCTGTGACAATAATGATTGAAATAGGTGCTTGAGAAATTAATCCAACAGAACCTAAAATTAGTGTTATATTAATCAAGTTCGAACCAACAACATTTCCAAGTGCAAGGTCATTTTCACCCTTATTAGCAGCAACGACGCTGGTTGCTAGTTCTGGAAGACTTGTGCCCAAGGCGACAATTGTGAGACCAACCAAAGCTTCGCACATACCTATTTTTATTGCCAAAAATTGAGCGGTTGTAGAAACTCAACGAAAAAATTATATCATATTTAAAAAAAAATAAAACAAAAGAAGTGTTTTTATGTGGTTTGTTTTGTAACAAAAATTTATTGTGTTATAATGTTTATGCAAATAGGTGGTGGAGAAAATAATGGATAAAGAATTTAGAGATTTTTGTGATTTGGCAATTAAAACTTGGGGAGAAGATTCACAGCTTAGAATGTGCATTGAAGAAATGAGCGAACTCACGAAAGAGATTTGCAAATATCAACGAATTATGCGCATTGAAGGGATTGATCCTGGAAAACTCGAAGAAGTTAAAAAGAATATTATTGAAGAGACTGCTGATGTTTTAAATTGCGCCGAGCAAGTTGCTTATATGTTTGGTGAAGAAGAAGTTAATAAGATTAGAAAAGAAAAAGTTGATAGATGTAAAAATAAATATTTAAAATAGGTTTTTTATGGGTGAAATTTTAACAGAAACAGATTCAAAAAAAGTGTCATCAGCTACGATTTGGAAATACATAATCATATCCATAATTACAATTTCAGCTGTGTATTTGGTTGGTTGGATTTCTAAAGATGAATATTTCTTGGGTTCAACAACGTTATGTTTTGGACTCTTGCAAGTCACATTGATGATGAAAGGAACATGGGTTGCAGAAGTGCTAGCTCTGCTTGAGTGTATTATGTCTGTGGCAATGTATGTTTTTAATGGTTTGTGGGGAACAGTGATTTTTTCTGCACTGGTTTATATACCAATTGGTGTTTATGGAATCTTTTCATGGAAAAAGAATTCTGTTGATGGAGTTATCACAATTAATCAACTAACGCTTAAAAAGTTTATAATTTTGTTTTCAGCTGTTGTGGTTGGAACAACTGTGATGAGTTTGCTTTTATCATTGATACCAAGTCAAAACTTTTCAATTTTAGACTCACTAACAAATATGCTTAATGTGTGTGGCATATTGATGATAAATATGCGATATAAAGAAGGTTGGTTTTTCTGGATTGCATGCAATGTTGTTGAATCAGTAACTTGGATTTTGATTATTATTTCAGGAACGGGTTCTAATGCAATAATGATGCTTTTGATATGTGTTGTATACTTAATTTTAGACGTGTTTGCATATCGCTCGTTTGTTAAAATAAAGAAGAAACAAACAGCCTATATGATTGTGAAAAGTTGATAAATAAACAAAAATGACGACAAAAGTCGTCATTTTTTATTGAAAATACATAAAATTTGCGTTTTTTACTCATCATATTAACAAAGGTGTAATATGAAAAAATCTAACAAAATATCCGTGATTTATGTGTGTTGTTCATTGCTGCTACTTGGTGCGTTATTGTTTGGTGGAGTGTATGGAATTTATGTTTCAGTAGGTTTGAGTTTTATGCGCTCAAGTGTTTCGAATGTAACAGAAGGTGTTCAAAACATGGGTGTGAATAATGTGTCATATGGTGGCAGTGTGAACTTTTCGTCGTCAATGGTTGGCGTTATAATTCTATCGATTGTTTTGATTGTGTTGGCAATATTAGATATGATTTCATTGATTAGGCAGATTGTGTTTTTTAAACAATTTAAACCGGTTAGAGAATCAAAAATTGAAAAGACTATAGAAAAGAAAATAAAATCAAAAACAGCGGTTATTGTTTTTGTTTGTGTTGTTGATATTTTATCTATTATTGTTGGTGTCGTTGGAATTTTTATAAATGCACGTTCATTTTCTGGCAATAATGTGTCTTGGGTTTTGTATGTAGTTGATGGATTGATTGCGGTTTTGTCACTCACATCTCTTGTGTTATTGTTTGTGAAACTTAAGAAGCTAAAAAATGACAATGTTAAACAATGTGAAAATAATGAATTGACAAAAATAAAATATGAGCCGGTTGGTGTGAGTGTGATGAATGGCAACAAACAGAAATTTGATATTGATGAAGTTAACGATATTGAAATCATGCTTTTAAAATTAAAATATTTAAAACTGGCAAGATTGATTTCAAATGAAGAATATATTGATTTTAGAAATAAAATTTTGCCAAAAGAAAAAGAAGTTTCTATAGTTGAAAAAGTTGAAGAAAAGAAAAATTAAAGCACTAATCGCGCTTTAATTTTTTTATTAATATTTTATTGAATTTAATAATTTTTCCTGAATTGATGAGTTTTGCCATAAAGATTGCGAGTAGTTGATATGCTGCTGCAATTAAATAAATATAAAGAATGTTTGGGGCGTTCCAATAGGTGAAATGACAGCAAATAGCAATTAGCCAACCAAGTAATGAAAGGGAAATTAAATCAACTTTTTTGCGTATGCAACATAAGAAGATAAAAACTGTTAAGTCTAAAATTGGTGTTATGTATAAAAATATTGCTTCTGGTGCAAATAGTTTTGCATCTAATGATTTTAAGATAAAAAAGGCTATGCAGGTCATGAGCAATATGATTGTTTCTGTCAATAACAGCATATAAACTTTCCATTTTGTAGGAACCACTGTTTTTGTTTTAATTGCTTGCTTGTTTTCTTCAGTTATTGGGTTTACGATTGTGTCGATACTAACACCAAAAATGACGGCGAGTTTTTTTAGTGTAAAAATGTCAGGTGTTGTTTCAGCACGTTCCCATTTTGACACATTTTTGTTTGAATATTGAAGTCGCTTTGCAAGTTCCGTTTGTGAGATGTTTAATTTTTTTCTAAAGAAAGCTATGTTTTGTGCAATTATTTGTTTTTCAGTTGCAGGCATTTCTTCTTTTGTTGTTTCATTATTGTTTTGCATAAAAACTCCTTATCTGGTTTTGATTATATCATATAAATTTTGAAAAATAAAGGTTTTTTGAATATATTCTCTTAAAAAGAGATGTGTGTTTCTTAAAAAGCGACACATGTTTCTAAAGTGTAGACTTTAAAGCGATTTATTTATTTGATAATTTGCATATATTCAATATAATTAGAAATGTTAGAAAATTTAAAGGATTTTATTATGAAAGAAAAAATTGTTATTATCACAGACACTTGTTCAAGTTTGACAAAAGAAGAATGTGAAAAAAGAAACATCATTTGTGTTGAAACGAGCTATGTTTTAGATGATGAAGAACATTTGGCATTTGATGAACCTGATGTTTCGCTTGTTGAGTTTTATGAAAAATTAGATGCGGCAAAAACGGTTTCAACTGGTTGCGTTAGTGA
>JAZUSV010000130.1:0-4707 GCA_045606885.1 Candidatus Gastranaerophilales bacterium
TTGTCTTCCTAAGACCGCTTGGCCTCCGACTTCATTGGCGAATTTGGGAAAATTTGATTTGAAACATTATCAAAAAAAACATTTATATTTTCTTGTGGTTTAATTATTTTTCTATCAACAAGAGGTTTTTTGTCCACGAAAAAATTTTCAATCGCAATTTCATCATTTTTTTGTCTAATTGGCTGGCTGATTTGCTGGTGATTGAGTTTGATTGGCTGTATATTTGTTAGTATTTGGTTTTGAATTATCATCCTACAGGTTTTTTAAATCTTGTGTAGCGTCAAGTTTTTTGACTAACGCTTTGATATCGCCCTTAAGTTTAAAATACTCCTGAAACTTTTTTGTTGTCCTAATGTTGAAACTTCTTCCGTTTTTGTCTTTTGAGCGAGAAATTAAACCTTGTTCCAATAATTCTGCAATATGTTCATAAGCGCTTGGGCGAATTTCTTTTAAATAAGATTGTCTAATTGGCTCTTTAAGAGCAATTATGGTTAGGGTTTTGATAACAGCAGGTGATAATTCAACAGGGCAAAGTTTTTCAACAATATCCATGTGCTCTGCTTTAACTTGGATAATATAGCCATCTTCATCGTCGATTTCAAGAGCGCCGTTTCTTGAAGAATAGTCAAACATTAAGTCAAGCAAGGCTTCTTGCGCTTGTTCTTCTTCAATTTCAAGAATTTGTGCAATTTCTTCTACTTGCATAGCTTTTGATGTAATAAACAGAACTGCTTCTATTTTTGATTTTAAAACTTCAGTTTCCATTATTCTTCCTCTTGAGCTTTTTCGTTTTCGTTTGCTTTTTCGACGTATAACTTGCCGTAAAATTCGTTTTGAGTAAGGTTATACATACCTTCACGGGCTAAAAACAGAAGAGCAATAAAAGCAGAGCTTCTGTCAAACCCTAAAAGGCAAAGTTCTCTTAGTTCAATATTTTCTTCTCTTGATAAAATTTGAGCAAGATTTTGACGCATGCGTTCAACAATTTCTTCAACGTATTCATCGTGCGCCAATTCCTTAATTTCGTGCGCTTTTAAGCTTGCGTAGTTTCTAACTCTTCTTTCTTTTCTATCAAGCGCAGATTTGATTGCATATTTTTTTTCTAATTCTTCATAAAATTGGATATGGCGAATTAAGTCTTTTAAGGTTACATTTCTTTTTCGATTTAAGCGAACAGAGGTACGTCTTTGAAGTACTTCATCAAATGAAACAATGTTGTTTGTTGGTATTTGCATTTGTTCCGTGTCTATATCGCCAAAGTCGTCATCTTCAAAGTAATCTAGCGGTTCAACTTCAAAGTCGTTAATTGAAATGCCTTGAAAGATATCAGATTTGATTTTTAATAGAGTCGAAGAAAACAACAATGCTTTTCCAACTGAGCGTAAATTGTTTTGTTTTAGTTCGGAAATTCGAGCCATATATTTGTCATACAAATCAACAATATCGATATTCCAAGGGTCAATTTTACCCATACGAACAAGGTCTAAAATGATTTCAATTGCATCAGTTTGAACATCTTTTTTGATACCTGATTTTGAAATGAATTCAGTGCTTTCGCCAAAATCAACAGTTCCATCGAGAACCGAAATTTCGTTGTATATTTGCTTGTTATTTGAATAAAAATTGATGGCTTCTGACATTATTCATCCCTTAATTTAACGCCACTGATTTTTGTAACCCCTTTGTCTTTTTGAGTTACGCCAATCATTCTGTCTGCATTATCTAACATTGGTTTTCTTAGTGATACAACTACAAATTGTGCAGTTTTAGATTGTTTTGTGATAATTGTTGATAATCTTTCAACGTTCGGACCATCCAAGTGCATGTCAACTTCGTCAAATGCGTAGAATGGTGAAGGTAAATATTTTTGAATAGCAAAAACAAAAGCTAATGCAGTTAGCGATTTTTCGCCACCAGACATACCTGCTAGTTTTTGATTTTTCTTGTCACGGATATTGGCAACAAAAGTCAAACCGCCAGAGAATGGGTCACTTTCGTTTTCAAGACATAAACTTCCAGAGCCTTCTGAAATTTGTGCAAATACTTCTTTGAAGTTTGCATTGATTGCGTGGTATGCTTCTAAGAACGTTTCTTTTTTAAGATTTTGATAGCCATTCATACGAGATTTGATTTCGTTTTTCTCGTTTTCTAGCGTCATAACTTTTTCTCTATATTGATTTTGACGCTCCATAACCTCGTCATATTCTGTTAGCGCACGCATGTTAACGTCACCTAAGGCATCCATTTTCTTTTGAAGAGAATTGATTTTAGAGGTAATTTCATCAAGCGAAATTTCTGTTTTTTCAAGTTCTTTATAGTTAATTCCAGCCTCTTCGAGCTCTTTCAAGATTGCTTCAAGCATTGGTTCAAGTTCTCTTCTTCTTGCTTTGTAGCTTTCTTCTTGTTCGGCTAGACGTTCTAATTCGTCAATAGTTTTATTTTTAGAAGTTTTTAGATTTAAAAGCTCTTCTTGAACTTCATCTCTTTTTGCTTGAAGTTCTTTTAGATTTTTTCCAAGTTCTTCAATTTCTTTTTCGAGATTTTCAAGTTCGGTTTTTAAAACTTCTATTTCAGCTTTGAATTGTTCTTTTTCAGTTGCCAAATTTTCGTTATCTTTTGTTAGTTTTTTAATATCGTTTTCACGAGTTACAATTTGACTTTGTTGGAATTTGATTTGGTTTTGGTCTTTTTCAATATCATTTTCCTTTGTCATTATTGCTTTTTCAATGTTTTTGATATCGTCTTCAACAGATGAAGTTTTCTCTCTTAATTTTTTAAGTTCGCCTTCGTCAATTAATTTTTCAACCGCTTCTAATTCTTCTTGTTTTTCTTGAATTTTATCCATTAATTTAACGTGTTTATTTTCAAGCAAATCAAGTTCTTTTGATAGTTTTGTGTTAGCGTCTTTTAAAAGTTTTAATTGAGCTTCACCTTCTTTTATGAAGTCGGCTGAAGATTCGTTGTTTGAGATTAAATTTTTAAGTTCGATTTTAGCTGAATTTAGAGCATTTAGCGAAGTTGAATATTTTTGTCTTGTGTCTTCTAGTCTGCGTTCTAAATCTTTTTGCTTTTGAGTTAATTCAGATGCTTCTTTTTCGTAATCTTTCAAGGCTTTTTTGTATTTTTCAAGTTCTCTTTCTTGTGTTTTGTCAAAAAGACCTGTTGTTTTTTTCTTTGCACCACCCGTAATTAAGCCGGATTTTTCTGTAATATCGCCTTCTAAGGTTACAACTCTATATTTTCCTGCTAGTTTTTTGGCACAATTTTCATCTTCTACAACAACAGTTTCACCTAGCGCAAAATAAAATGCGTCAAGATATTGATCGTCAAAATCAATCAAGTTAATTGCAAAATCAATTACACCTTTTTCTTTAGGTAGCGCCATTTTGGTTGGAGCTTTTTTAATTATGCTCATAGGAATAAAAGAGGCTCTATCTCTTCCTTGTGAACGTAATATTTGAATGGCACGGTATGCAACATCTTGATCATCAACAACAATAGAAGCTGCTCTAGCGCCCATAGCAACATTGATTGCGTCAATGTATTCTTCTTCAATGTCGGCTAATTGTGCTAATGGTTGATGAACACCGGCAATTTTAGCATTCATTACGGTTTCAATACCAGAGCCAAGCCCAACGGATTTGTATGCATTTTTGTTAGCGTCTAAAATCGCAATTCTTTTTTGCGCTTGTTGAATTTTGTAGAATGCATCTTCTTTGTTTGTTTTTGTTTTGTCTAATTCTTCAAATGTTTTAGTTTGGATGATTTTACATTCTTCAACTTCTTTAGTCAGCGTTTCAACTTGGGTTGTTAGTTTATCTTTTTCGTCTTCAAAGATTTTTGCTGAATTTAAAAGCTTGTCCATTTGTTCTTTGATAGACTTTATTTTTTCTTCATTGTTTTTATAAGTATTATCAAGAGGTAACTGTTCTTTGATAAGTATAGTTTCGCTATCTTTTAGTTCGTCAAGCTCTTTTCTTAATTTATTTCTGTTTTGAATATGTTCGTCTGCTGATTTATTTAGACCTGTCATTTCAGAAATAATTTTAGCTAATTCATCTTTTTTGGCTTTTAAATCTTTGTTTAATTGCTCTAGTTCTTTGTTTTTTAACTCAATTGCAGCAGTATATTCTTCAATTTTTTCTTTTTGAACGGCAATTCCGTTTTTATATCCTTCAATAGCTTTGATGTTGTCTAAAGTTGTTTTTTCGCATTGTGCTATTGCAGAATTTTTGCGCTCAATTGCACCCTTTTTTTCTTCTGCTAGTTTTTTAACTTCAAGTTGTTTTTCTTCGCCTTGTGCTCTAACTGCAGAGTTTACTTCGTTGTATTTTTCTTGCGTATCAGTTATTTTTGATTCTGCTTCTTTTAGTTTTTGTGTTAATTCTTTTTTGGTTTTTGTTGCTAAAAGTATGTTTTGATGAACAAGTTCCAATGCTCTTTGTGTGTCAAAATATTTTGCGCTTTGAATTTTTGTTTCAAGTTCTGTTTTTTCGTCTTTAAATTTTTTATATTTAAGAGCAACTTCTCTTTCTTGCTTTAATTGTTCAATGCGGTTGTCAATTTCGCCCATTAAAATATTTGTGTTGGCTACTCTATCTTCAACGCTTTGAATTTGTTCTGTTGCAAGATTGATTTTTCTATCAAAATCAGCAGTTCCTGCGATTTCGTCAATAATTTTTCTTCTTTCTGTTGGAAGTCGGAGGC
>JAZUSV010000131.1:0-3380 GCA_045606885.1 Candidatus Gastranaerophilales bacterium
TTTTTTGCACCTTTTATAAAGTCAACAACAGTTGTTATTATGTCGTAAATAAAGCCTTTTTTTGTTCTTGCTGTAATTGCAATTGCAAAATTTACAAAATAAGTGCAGAAGCAAACTATGCATATTTTTTCAATTTTTGCAATTGAAATGTATGCTAATATCATTGAAATTACAAAAGATAATAATCCAAGGGTTGTGATGTAGCTTCTTGGATTTTCAAAAACATCAAAAATAGTATTTTTGAATTTTTCTTGAATTTTATCAACAAAAACTAACATTAATATAACAAGATATAAAATTAAGCCCCATAGCGCATTAGGTACGCCCATTGATAATGCGTAAGGAGTTCTTGCCACGCCGTCGCAGTCAATTAATTCTGATACATTGCAGAAACTTGGGGTATATGTGTCAAAAAAGTTTGTTTTGTAGAAAATGTAGCCTAAATCTATACACATAATAATCCCTGCAATAATCAGTGCAAGAATTATCCCTAGACGAATTTTGCTTAATTTGTTTTGATCGATATTTTTCATCTTACTTTCCTCTATTCGACAGTTAATCTTATGTTTATTATACATCTGTCCTAATATATTTATAATAGACGAAAGTATAAGAAAAGAAAAGTTTGTAATATATGATTAAGAATTCAATTTTTTTAATTTTTCGTAAAGTTCAAGAGCTTCTTTTGAAAGTTCATTAGGAACAACGATTTTTACTCTTGCTTCAAAATCACCCTTTTTTCCGTCTTTTGTAGGTAGTCCTAGTTCTTTTAATCTTAATTTTTTTCCTGTTGACATGCCTGCTGGAAATTTGATTTTTACTTTTGTTGAAGGTGTTTCAATTTGTTTTTCGCAACCTAAAACTGCTTCAAAAGGCAAAAGTTCAACGTCTTTTATTAAATTTGAACCATTAATTTCATATTCGCTATCTTGAATTTTAACTGTTAAATAAACGTCTCCAACTCTACCATAGGCGTCTTTTTTACCTTCGCCTTTGAGGCGAATTTTTTGTCCGTCTTTGACTGATTTTGGTATTTGGAATGTTATGTTTTTAGTTATTTTTTCAATTCCTGTACCAGAACAATTTGAACAAAAGCCACTTCTTGAACCATGACAAGCGCTACATTGTTGAAAAGCCGTTATTGTTACGGTTTTTTTAGGGCAGTTTATGATATCGTTTAAAGTTAACACGACATTTTGAATGATGTCTAATGACTCGTCTTTTTGTGGTTTTTGTTGTGATGAGCTTCTTCTTTGAGCTCCTTGATTGAATTGAGAAAAATCTCCAAAATTAGATGAAAAACCTTGATTAAAGCCACGAGAACCCATGGAAGAGCCCATCATATCTCCAAAAATTGCAGAAAAGAAATCTGAAAAACCGCCAGCACTTTGCGCTCCACCGCCAAAGTTTGAAAAATTAAAGCCTTCAAATCCTGGGGGAACATTGAAATCAGCACCTTGTGACCAAGCAGAACCTAGTTGGTCATATCTTTTTCTTTTTGTTTCATCACCTAAAACTTCGTAAGCTTCGTTTATATCTTTAAATTTTTCTTGTGCATCTGATGATTTATTTACGTCAGGATGAAACTTTCTTGCAAGTTTTCGATATGCTGATTTAATTTCTTGTTGTGTAGCGCTTCTTGCTACGCCTAGTATTTCATAATAGTCTTTGTATTTCATAATATTATCTTAAAACTAAAATTTTATTTTTATAGATTTCTTAATTATTTTTTTATATTTTATTTGATGTGCCATTTGAAGTTTTGAATTGAGCTTAAGTTGTCGGCTAAGCCATTGATGTACACAACAAATTCTTTTGTGTTTGTTGTTTCGTTTGAATATGCTAAAGGTAGAATTTTTTCTATTTCTTCTTGTGCAAGTTTTGTTGCTAGTTTGCTTTCGTTTGAGGTTTTGTTGTTGCCAGTTAATTTATCAAATGAAAAATTTCCAAAACTTCCCATAGTATTCACTATTGAATTTGGAATTCTTCCTAAGATTTTTAAATTAGCATAATTATTTAAAATATTGTATTCGCCTGCAATATGTAGGCTCATATTTGTTCCTTGCGTGTTTATGTGTTGAATTTGGGCAATTGAATTTTTTATATTTAGCATTCCTTCGATTGTTTTAAAATCCCCTGTGTTTTGTTTTGTTATTGTGGACAAAGTTGAATTAAGGGTTAATTTTGATATTCCTTGAGACAAAATATTGCCTGCTTGTAAAAATCTTTCAAGTTTTGCAAATTGGCTTAATTCACCATTGTTTATGTTGAATTTTATTTCGCCATCAAAAGTTTCTAAAATGTTTTCTATGTCAAAACCTTCAAATTTAGCATTGATTAAAGCGCTTACTTTTCCGCTTGTTGCAATGAACAGTTGTTTTAAATTATTGGATAGTTGTCTTATGTTTAATTCTTCAAGTTTTAATTTGGTATTTATTTTTTGATTTAATAAATTAATTTCGCCTGTGCCTTCAATTTTTCCGTTTAGTGTTTCGCCATTAAAATTTGAAAGTTGTAATGAATTTTTTTGTAATTTTCCTTGGAAGTTTAAATTGTTAATAATTAAATCTTCAAATTCTACGGTTGCAATGTTTCCTTTTAGATTTTCAATATTGATGAAGTTTTTTTGATTAGATTTATTGGTGCCTAAAGCTTTATTCAGAGAAGTTATGTTGATATACGGTGTTTCAAAATATACATCTTCTATGCTTATTTTTTTGTCATAAATTGCTTGTGCTAATAAATTAAAATTCAAATCTAAGAGTTGCCCATTTTTTATATCAAGATAATATTTTGAATTTTTTAAAATTAAAGTAGCATAGTCGATGTTTAAATTGTAGTCTTTTGAATTGATGTTATATAAATTAAGTTTTCCTGTAAGAATTGGTTTTTCGATTTCTCCATTTGCTTCAATTACTCCTGTAGCCATTAAAGAAGTATTGAAAAATGAAGGGAAGTTGATTGCTATGTTGTCGTTAAGAAATAGTTTTAAATTAGTTAGTTTTGTTTTTTTAGACAAATTTGAAATATTTCCAACTAATTGTGCGATATTTTTATTATCAGCCGTAACATTTCCTTGTAAAATAGTTAATTTATCTTGTTTTATGCTAATAGAAGAACTTAATTTAAGATTATTTTCAAGCTCAAATATATCGTAATTTTTTGCTAAGTCACTTTTGATGTTTAACAAAGCCTCGCTTTGTTTTGTTTTAAAGTTTTTTATTGTGCCGTTGATTTCGAGTGGTATTTTTTCATAATTTGCGTCAATGTTTGAAATTATTATGTTGTCGTTTAAAATTTTGAAGTTTAGATTTGGAATTGCTAGGATTTTATTTTCTAGTGTTGCTGTTGAGTTTTGTACATTGAAAAATATTTCATTC
>JAZUSV010000132.1:0-4224 GCA_045606885.1 Candidatus Gastranaerophilales bacterium
AGATTTAGGTATAGCTATATGTGGTACAGGAATAGGAATATCAATCGCTGCTAATAAAGTAAAAGGAGTAATGTGCGCTAAAATAAACAGTAAAGAAGAAGCAATACTAGCAAGAAAACACAATAATGCTAATGTTATAGCGTTATCAGGAAAATTAGATAAAGTTGGTATGGCTTTTGGCAGAGAAATGCCATGTGAGTTTTTAAACGTTTTTGTGGGTCAAAAATTATTTAAAAAAGGTACAATAAAAGGAAAAATTGATGTCTTATTCAAAAATGATGTTCCATATTTAGATGCCGATATGGAAATTAACAAGACTTTAATTCCTTCTCAGCGAATGGGCTTTAAACATTTAACTTTAAAAACAAATAAAAATACAATTAATATTGATGCGCTCGGTAGATTTAAAAGGGCAAATTTTGAATTTAGCGGAAATATCAAAAACGAACTTAAACCGCCTTTTGTAATTAAAAATATGGCGCTTGATTTGGACAATGTCGATATTGAAAAGATTTTAGCTTCTTTCAATTCTCAAAATACCCAAATTGAAGAAAAACAAGTTGAAACACAAGATGATTTAGTGGATGACAATTATATGTTTGACACTAATTTAATTAGAATTGAAGATTGTAATTTCTCTTTGGCTAAGGGTAATTATAAAGAGCTGACTTTTGGAAATATTAAAGCAAACCTAACTTTAGATGATAAAGGCATGTTGAAAATTAAATCAAATCGCTTTGATATCGCTCAAGGAATTTCGTCCCTTAAAGTTGAATGTGATTTGCAAAAATTAAAATACTACATTCGTTTAGGCGTTAAAGGAATTGATTCTAATTTGATGGCAAAAACACTCTTTAATCTTGATAAAGAAATTACAGGCGCTGCAAATGGATTAATTGAGCTTTATGGCGATGAAACACTTAAGATGAATGGCGATGTTAAGTTTTTAATCGATAATGGTACAATTGGAAAAGTTGGGCTTGTTGAGTATCTTTTAAAAATTGCTTCTGTGTTTAGAAACCCAATTGTTATGGTTAGTCCTGCAACAATAATGGATATTGTTTCAATCCCTGAAGGAAAATTTGATAAAATTGAAGGTAATATAAAAATTAAAGACAATGTTTTAGCACCAATTGATATAAAATCTTATTCAAATTCTCTAAGTGCTTTGATAAAAGGAAAATTCGATTTAGAACGACACGACGCTTCACTTAGAATTTACACTCGTTTTTCAAGTGATAAAAAATCTATGTTTGGAATTTTGAGAAGTTTGTCTTTAAATTCATTGGCAAATAAAGTTAGAAGAGTTGAAACTAATGATGCAAATTATTATGAATCAGAATTAGTTCAATTGCCACAAATTGAAGTCCCTGAAGAAAAAACAGAAATATTTTTAACTCAAGTTGAAGGCGATATTGAGCATTTTAATTTTTTATCTAGTTTGAAAAAAATTAAGTAGTGTAATTAAATTCTTCATCAATTTTTAAAACAGTTTTGATAATCAAATGAGATAATAATAAAACGTTTGGAGATATAAATCCGTCCGATATAACTTTAAAATTTTGTGCTGAATTTGTTTTTTGAATTTCTTTTGTTTTAAATTCTGTTAATAAATTTATATTCATTTCTTTTGATAAAGCGTTTAGAATGCTGCTAAACTTCGCTGAGGGAAAGTTTTTTGCTGTAAAGATGTCTATTAGAATGTTGTTTTGAGCTTCGTTTAAACAAAAAAGCATATTTGAAAAGTTAATTGTTTCAAAAAGTATGCTTAATTTAGAATTTTTAATTGCCTGTTTTTCATCTTCATTAGCAATTTCACTATCTGTATTTTTATCAAAAACAGGTGCGTTTAGTGGTATGTAAATAAGTAAAAGTTCCTTTAGGGCGTTTGCATTTAAAGATGTGGATGTTTGAATAGCACCTAATACTGAAAGAATTTCTTTTAGTTGAGATACGTCGCTAACACCTGATTTAAGTGTAGACGAAATAGTTTGCATCAATTTTGATATTGCGTCTGTTGAGTTTTGGTTCAAAAATTCGCTCAGTGCTTTTATGCTTATCAGATTTTCTGTTAATATTGACGCAAGTTTTAAATCAGCGTTTTTCCCACCTAATTGGTCTACAAATTTTTCTATTGAATTTGGAAGTTTCATCAAGTTTTGCAAATATTTTAAAACGGTTTCATTATCCATTTTTGCAAGCTGAAAGTCGTACATCAAAGAAGGGTTAATTGTTTGATTTTGTTGTGGTGTTTGAATTTGTGGTTGTGGAGCTTGGTTTTGAGTTTGTTGATTTTGAGAATTTTGGACAATATTTGCCTTTGTCTGTGTAATATTTATATTATTTAGATTGTTTACTAGATTAAAATTTTCCATAATATTATATTAATTAAAAATTTTTTATTGGCATGCTAAGTTTTAAAAAAGTGCTTTATTTAATTTATTTGTTAACTTTTTTTAAGCGGTGTAAATCCTTGTTAAATCTGCATTATAGTCTTTACGACAGTTGTAAAAAGTTAATATGTTGCTTAATTTGCAATGAGTCTGATGTTAGTTTAAAATGTTATTATAAAAGGTAAAACTTTTGGTTTATTATACAAATTTTTTAATGGGGAAATGGGGGTTTTGATAACCTCCCTTTTTTTATCTTATTACTTTCTTAATTTGAATATTTTTTCGCTTCTGTCTAATTGTTTTTTATACATTTGGATTTGCTCTTTGTCGCCAATTAAGCAAGCAATTTCATAGGCTTGTTTTTTGTAGTTGATTTCTTGATTATCAATTTCAATTGCCTCTTTTGTGTATAAAATTGCGTTTTCGTATTCATTTAAGCCTTTGTAGCTTTTTGCCATTTGAGAATAATATTTTGCTACCGTTGGATTTAGCTTGATTGCTTGATAGATTGATTGTTTTGCTTCTTCGTATTTTTCCAAATCATTTAAAATTAAACCTTTGAAATAGTGTGATTCTGCATTATTTAGGTCTAATTCAAGATATTTATTGATAGATTCTAAAGCTTTTGAGTATTCTTTTAGTCGATAATAAATTCTTGTAATTGAATTATACAGAGAAGGACAATTAGAACAAGTCTCTTTAAATTTTTCAATTAATTCCATAGCCTCATCATAGTTTTTATCGTCAATTAATAAATCAATTAACTCAAGAGCGTAGTAAATTGAATTTGGATAGATGTTAAGAGCTTCTTTATAAATTTCGATTGCTTTTTTGTAGAGTTTTAATTCTTTATATGCTAAAGCTAGGGTGTCTAATAATATTGTGTTATCTTTTTCTTCTTGATAGTATTTTTCAAGTTTTGAAATTGCAGTCGCAAGATTTGAGTTTTTTAAATTGATTACTTGAATTAACACTTGTGCTTTTGGATAAAGTTTTGAGTCTTTGTTGATAGCATTCAAGCTTAATAAAGCTTTTTGTTCTTTATTTTGTTTAATTAAAACCCAACTTGTTAAAAAATGTTTTTCATCAAGATTTTCTTTGTTATTTTTTGCAATAGATAGATTTATTGATTTTCTTAACGCCATCAAAGCTTCATCTAACCATAAAATATCAATGTATGCTTTAGCTAAATCAAGATAAAAATCGTGCTCGTCTTTATCTAGTTTAATTGCTTGGCTATAAAGCTCTATTGCCCTTGTATGATTTTGCCTGTGTGATTCAATTCTTGCAAGATAATAAAGAGACAATGGATGATCATCAACTAAATTTAAACAATAAGTAATAACTTTTTCATAATTTCCTTTGTTAAATTCAATTGTTGCAAGGTCTAAGTTTGCCTCTATATGTGTTTCATCAATTTCTACAATTCTTTCTAAAATAATAGATTTTTTATCTTCGCTAATTAACGCAATAAGATATAAAATATCTGGATCCATTTTGATAGCTTCATCAAGAGAGTTGAAAAGCTCTATTGCATCTTGTTTTTTATCTAATGCTATTAAAGTTTTGATGTAATTATGATACCATTTTACACTTTTGTTATCTTCGCACATAGTGGAAGCTAGTCTTAAAGCTTTATCTAGGCGATTTGTGCTGTAGTATATATTAAAACATTGCTGATGACTGTGTTCGTGGTTTTTGTCTATTGATAATATTTTTTGAAATTTGCTTAAAGCGCTGTCGTAGCTTTCAATAAGAATATATAAATCACCAAGTTGTGAAACAATTTCAATATTGTCGTCTTGGTCGTTTTGAAGTCGGATCGTAGCCA
>JAZUSV010000133.1:0-7821 GCA_045606885.1 Candidatus Gastranaerophilales bacterium
GAAGCACAAGCGGTAAATCCAGCTGATTATTTAAGCGAAGAACGCATGAGTGACATTGAAGCCATGATGGCAGAATTTGAAGCC
The DNA here is from genome assembly GCA_045606885.1 of Candidatus Gastranaerophilales bacterium. GTDB lineage: Bacteria > Cyanobacteriota > Vampirovibrionia > Gastranaerophilales > Gastranaerophilaceae > RUG14156. The sequence continues at coordinate 85 of JAZUSV010000133.1, forward strand.
GGAGTAAACCAATACGTGTCAGTTCTTGAAGATGAATTTTCAGGAGCAATGACACCAGCTCAAATGAACGCTCTTGCAGCGCAAATTTACGCTCAAGAGTAAGAGAAGTTTTCCTTATTCTCCTCTATTGTTTAATTTTTAGTGCCGTTAAAGTTTGCTTTAGCGGCTTTATTTTTTATATATAAAACAGCTTGTTCTTTTGTTTGAATTTCGCCCGTTAGTTGAAGTTCTTTTAATTCTTCAAGCAATTCACCAACCATTTTTGAAGGTTTTATGTTCAAAATTTCCATAACTTCTTTTCCATCAAGCAAACTTTTTGGGCTATTGGCTAAGTCTTTAACAGAATCATAATAAGAAAGCAAATTATCAAGGTGAGAAAGAGACTTTTCAAGCATTTCAGAGGTTATTGCTTCTCCTTGCGCAGCTAGTCTATCTGCTCTTGCTAGTTCGATTACATCTGGTGTTTGCTCTGCTAATTTTCTCACAAAGCGAGCAAAAGCTTTATTGTTTTCAGCAGAATTTATTAAACTTGCAGGATAAATATGATGTTTAATCATATTTGTAATATAGCTTATTTGTTTGTTTGAAAATTTTAATTTTTCAAGCTCACCAACTGCGATTTGCGCCCCTTTTAAATCATGCCCAATGAAACGATGTCTCCCAACGGGCTCAATCGTCCAAGTAGCAGGTTTTCCGATGTCATGATAAAAAGCCGCAATTTTCAACAATGGGTTGTTGGTTTTAATATTTTTAACTGTTTCAATAGAATGATGAATTAAATCCAAATGATGATGCGAATTTTTTGGAACTCTTTTGATTTCTTTAACAAAAGGAAAAACTAGTTCTAAAACTTCATCTTCATACATTTTTAACAACGTTTCGACAACATATTCGCCTTCAAAAATTTTAATTATTTCATAATTAATACGTTCAAAAGCAACATTTTCAATCAGTTTAAAGTTCTCTTTAACAAAATCGCTCAATTCTTTTTCAACATCAAATCCTGTTAAAGATTTAAAACGATAAAGCCTCAAAAAACGAAGCGGGTCGTCAATAAAATTATTAAAATCTGCTGTTCTTAAAATTTTATTTTTAATATCGTTTATGCCACCCAATGAGTCTATGATTTCATTTTTGTTTAAATCATAAAAAATAGAATTTATTGTAAAATCTCTTCTTCTAATATCTTCTTGAATATCGTCATTTAGAGCTCTTGAAATATCAAAATAGTTTTCTTTATCTGATAAAACCACTCTATAAATTTCATTTTCGCCATCTAGTTCAACAAATGTCCCTTTTAATTCATCAGCAATTTTTTGCGCCAATGTTTTTGAAGAACCAACAGTAACTAAATCTCTATCACAAGAAATTACATTTTTTTGATAATAATTTCTTAAATAGCCACCAACTAAATATACTTCGTGGTTTTTAATAATATCTTTAATAGAATTTAAAACTTCATCACAAAACATTATTCCAACCTCGAAATAATATTTGACACTCCTGCAACAACTGCGTTTGGAGCTTTATATATCATTTTTCCTAAAGTGATTAATTTATATTCTTGAGAGACAAAATATTCAAATTCGTTTTGCGAAAAACCACCTTCTGGACCAATAACAACAGCGATTTTTTCACTTTTATCAACATCATCTAAGCAATTGTTTAATGTTTTATTTTCATATTTTTCTGCAAAAATTAATACATTTTCTTTTTTAAATTTAGATAAAACTTCTTTTATGTTTGAAATTTCAAAAACAGTTGCCATATCTGCTCTTTCACACTGTTTAAAATTTTCAAGTGCAATTTTATTCCACTTTTCAACTTTTCCTTTTAAAGACTGAATTGACATTGAAACATTATCCGATATAACAGGATAAATCTCCCTAACTCCTGTCTGAGTAGCATTTGCAATCAAAAGGTTTTGAGCATCTGTTGCTAAAATTGACTGAACTAAACAAACATCGTTTTTCAAAACTCTATCAGAAACCTTTGTTTCTACAATTTGAGCTTTTAGCGAATTTTTTGAAAGTTCTTTTATTTCGCAAAAATACACATTTTTATCTAAATCAATAAATTTAACTTTTTGTCCCTGTTTCACCCTTAAAACCTTAATTAAGTGAAACAAATTTTCATTATCAATTAACTCGATAACATTATCTTTTATTTCTTCTTTTTTAATTAAAAAATGTGGCATAACAGTAATATTTTAGCATAAAATATCAAATTTCTAATACATTTGATGTATATTTTAATTTTTTAGTAAAGTATCCAAAAAGCAATAATATCAAGTGCTTTCACAATTTGTATAACTAAAGTATGCCCATTCTTATACTAAAGTATGAAAAATATTAAACGATATAAAAATTATCAAATAGATGGAGAGAAAAAATGGCAATTACTTTAGGAACAAACATACCTTCCTATAATGCTAGAACCAGCTTAAACGACGTTTCAAGCAAATTAGCAAGAACTATGGAGAAATTGTCTTCAGGTTTGAAAATCAACAGAGCTGGTGATGATGCAGCGGGATTGGTAATTTCAAAAAACATGGAAGCCCTTATTAGAGGCTCAAAACAAGCTCAATTTAACATTCAAAATGCTTCAAGCTTTTTGACAACCGCAGAAGACGGTATGGTGTCCATCGGAGACCATTTACAAAGAATTAACGACTTGTTGGTAAATATGGCAAACGATACCAATGATATCAACTCAAGAAAAGCTGCCGTAGATGAAATCATTGAAAGAATCAATGAAATCAATAGATTAGCAGATTCTACAAACTTTAACGGAAAAACTATGTTAGGCAAAAAGGAAGATAATGAAAAAATCATCATTCAAATGGGTCCAGATGATACTCCTACATCAGTTTTGGATATTTCGCCAGCTTTAACAGATTGTCATACTTATGAAAAAGGATTAGATGTAGATTTGCCTTTAAATCTTAATCCACATGCAAAATATGCGGTAGATGCTGACGGAAACAGAGCAGTTGTTGACAACACTCCTGTATTAACTTATGTTCCAAAAGAATTTGTGGAAGACGACGGAAGCAAAAAAATTTATTATATCCCTGATGGCGATAAAGATACTGCTAGAGCTATCGGCGAAGCCGCATATAACGCTTTAGGCGGAACAGAATTTGACCCAACAAACTTAAATTGCAGAAAATATATGAAAGATATACAAGCAGCAATTTCTACATTATCAACCAATCGTGGTCTATTAGGTGCATACGAAAACAGAATGGATAGCGCTTATGATGCTATGAGCATTCGTATTGCATCGCTAGAAACTGCAAAATCATACTACACAGATACAGACATTGCTGAAGAAGCAACAAACATGTCAGCTCAACAAATTATGCAACAATATAACGTAGCAATTCTTGCTAATGCTAATACTCTTCCTCAATTAGCATTATCATTAATTGGTTAACAATAATTTTTCTCTCCACAAGGCTCGCTTTTGAAAAATCAAAAGCGAGTTTTTTCATTTTATTCTGTTTTTAATTTAAAACTCAATCTTGCAAGGAAAAGAACTATTAGTGTTATCAAAATCAAAGGAATTAAATTTTTTAAAACAACTTCAATATCCATTCCTTTGAAATAAATCCCCTTAATTAAAAGCATATAATATCGAAGTGGATTAAGCGTGCTTAAATACTGAAAAACTTGAGGCATATCTTCAATTGGAGAAACAAATCCAGATGTTAACACAGCAGGTGTTTGAAAAGCGAAAACTCCCAAAATTGCTTGTTGTTGAGTATACGAAAAAGAAGAAATAAAAAGCCCAACAGCAACAATAGCGCACAAAGAAACTAAAGTAGAAAACAAATATATTCCAATTGTTCCCGAAAATGGCACCTTAAAACAAAATGCAATTATTAAAGTTATTACAATGCTAGAAAAAAAAGCTACAATTAAAGGCGGAATTAATTTCCCAAAAAGAATTTCGTCATTTGACAAAGGACTAACCAAAAGTTGATTAAAAGTTCCCAATTCTCTTTCTCGAGCAATTGATAGTGCAGACAACAACAAACACAAAACCATAGCAAGCATTACAATCAAACTAACAGTCAAAAACCACTTATATTCTATATTTGGATTGAACCAATTTCTAACAATAACATTAATTTGAGGAATATTTTTAGTTTTATCAATTTCATTTGAATAATTTGAAATAATAGTTGTTGCATAATTTGACGCCAAACTTGCTGAATTTGTTTGTCTACCGTCTGCTATAACTAAAATTTCACTTTGGCGATTTTTGTTGATATTTTTTGCAAAATCATTTTGAATAATTATTCCAATTTGTGACTTTTTTAAATCTATATCGTGCTTAAATTCCTTTAAAGTTTTTGGAAAATAGACATATCTAAACCAAGAAGAATTTGAAAAACGAGAAATTAATTCTCTTGAATAATAGCTATTTGAATAATCTAAAACCGAAATATCAATATTTTTTACTTCCATTGTAATTGCATTAGCAAAAACCAAAAGCTGCAACAATGGCGGTGTAATAATTAAAGCCCTGCTTTTTGGGTCTTTGAAAATAGATAAAAATTCCTTTTTTATTAAAGATAAAAGCCTTATCAATCTTCCTTGCATTTTTCCAACCTCAAATTTAAATTTCTATAAACAAGAAAAAACAATAAAGCCCCTAATAAGCTCAGAAAAATGGAATTAATCAAAACAATTTTTAAAACCGTTCCTGCCATAAATTCGCTTTGAATGAATGTTATAAAATATCTTGGAGGCAAAATTGCGGTCAAATATTGAAATATCTTAGGCATTGAAGAAATTGGATAAATCAAACCAGACAACATCATTGCAGGCAACAAACCAAAAGACAAAGCGGTTTGAGAGGCGCTAAATTGCTCTTTAAAAGAAGAGCTTATCAACAAACCCACCCCTAAACAAGAAAAAAGGTACAAAGCTCCAACCAATAACAAAACAAGCAAATTGCCTCTGAATGGAATTTTAAAAAGTGTTATACATATAAAAATATTAAAAACATAAGAAGTAAAGCCAAGAATAAAATATGGAACATATTTTCCAACAATTAAATTCATTTTGGTAATGTTTGTTGAAAACAAGGCTTCAATAGTTCCTCTTTCCCATTCACGAGATATTACCAAAGCAGTTAACAACATTCCAATCAAATTCATTGTAATTGCTAAAGAACCAGGCAAAATGAAGTGATGTGAGTTAATATCTTGGTTATACCAAAAACGAACATTTGAAGAAATCAAAGGCGGTTTTGTATTATATTTAAAATCTGAAGATTGACTAAGCCAAGAATTAACAATCGCACTCACATAACTTTGAACGAAATTAGCCAAATTTGCTTCAGACCCATCCGTTATAACAAAAACATCTGCCTTTTTATTTTTTAACAAATTAGTCGTAAAATCATTGGGAAAGATAACTCCGCCCTTCAAAAAGGAATTTTTAATTTGCTTATACATCTCATCTTTAGAAAAGAAATATTGTGTTTTTATATATTCACTATGATTAAAAGAATTCATCAGCGTTGAAATCTTAGGATTAATATCATCATTTTTAATTCCTAGTGTGATTTTTACCGTATCTAAATTCACCCCATATCTATATAAAAAAAGAATTACTAATGGCAAAACAAAAGCGATTAATATACTCGAAGGGTCCCTAATAATTTGATAAAATTCTTTTTTAATAAACGCCAAATATATCATTTTTCTTCTCTTTTTTTGGTGATTAGTTTTATAAAAGCTTCGTTCATATCCTGAGCCTGCGCTTTATTTATTACATTTTCTGGCGTATCTAGCGCAATTATTTCGCCATTATAAAAAAGACTAATATTGTCACAAAATTGGGCTTCATCCATAAAATGTGTAGTCACCAATACGCTCACCCCAATTTTAGACAATGCTTTAATATGATTCCAAAATTCCTTTCTTTGAATAACATCAACCCCAGATGTTGGTTCATCTAAAAACAAAACGGGAGGCTGATGGATTAAAGCACAGCCTAAAGACAACCTTTGTTTAAAACCCAAAGGAAGAAGAGAGGTTTGCATATTTTTATATTTTTCAAGCTCAAAAAACTCAATGATTTGTTCAATTCTTTTTTCTTTTTCTTTACCGTATAAACCATATACGCCAGAAAAAAATTCTAAATTATCCTTAAGTGATAATCTTTGATACAGAGAAAACTTTTGCGCCATATAACCAAGATAACTTCTTGCTTTAGTGGGATTTTTTTCAACATCCACGCCCATAACATACCCTTTACCGCCTGTTGGCTTTAAAAGTGCGCACATCATTTTAAAAGTTGTAGATTTTCCTGCTCCATTTGGTCCTAGGAGTCCAAAAATTTCGCCTTTTTTAATACAAAAAGAATTATTTTTAACCGCCCAAAAATCACCAAATTTTTTAGATAAATTTTGCGCTACAACAGTACAATTTTCGCTATTTTCTTGAATGTGATAATTTTTTGCAACCAAAGAATCATATTTTTCATATCCACCCATCAATTTAATTACTTTTTCTTCAAATTCTTTATAATTTTTTCCAAGTTCAATGGTTTTACCACTAAAAATGATTTTTCCTTTGTCTAAAATCACACTTACATCAAAATTAAAAGCCTCATCGAGATAAGAACTTGACCAAATAACGCTTGTGTTTTTAGTTATTGTTTTTTTAACCAATTCTAACAATTCCAAACGAGACAAGGGGTCAACTCCAACAGAAGGCTCATCTAAAATCAAAAGCTCAACTTCTCCAAGCATTGCACATGCCAGCCCCAATTTTTGCTTCATTCCGCCCGATAAATCTTTTGCAAGGCGCTTTTTAAAGGGTTTTAGGGTCGTAAAATCCAACAATTTATCAAAATCATCATCTGTTTTTTTCAATTTAGAATACAAAATTAAATTTTCAATAACCGTCAAATCTTCATATAATCCAAACTTTTGAGGCATATAGCCAATTAAATTTACAAGGGCTTGCTTTTGCTTTATTGGGCTTAAATTTAAAACAGTTATTTTACCGCTACTTTCACAAAGCAAACCGCAAATTAACCTCAACAAAGTTGTTTTTCCTGAACCATCTGCCCCTAAAAGCGCAATAATTTTTCCTTTTTTTAGTTTTAAATTTATATTTTCAAGAGCATTTATATTGTCAAAATTTTTAGACAAATTTTCAATTTCGATGCAATACATCAGTTTTCCTCTTCAAGATTAATTTCAACACTAACAGGCATTCCTTGGCGCAAAAAATCATCTACTTCATCGATATAGACTCTTATTCTATAAACTAAATCCACTCTTAAGTCTTGGGTTTGAACTGTTTTTGGAGTAAATTCTGCAACAGGTGAAATATAGCCAATTGTGCCAATATATTCCTTCTTTTTTCCTGTTTTTATATCAAGCGTGTCGGTAATAATTTTTGCCTTTTTACCATATTTTATATTTCCCAAATCTGTTTCTTTAACATAAGTTCTCACCCAAACAGGCTTTGTTAAGCTCATGACATATAAAACTTGATTGGCTTGCAGTCTTGCGCCAATTTCTTGCGAACGTGTGGTAATAATTCCATCTTGAGAAGCATACATTTTTGTATAATCTAATTGATTTTTTTGATATTGAACCAAGGCTTCATTTTGATAAAAAGTAGCCCTTGAAATATCTCTTTTGTTTAAAAGAGTGTCACATTCTTGTTTAGACAAAGTCCCATCCTTGCATAGTGCAATATTTCTT
>JAZUSV010000134.1:0-2708 GCA_045606885.1 Candidatus Gastranaerophilales bacterium
CAGAGGTATTTTTTTATCCTTTAATCTGATTAACGACACTACCCAATAAATCCATAGATTTTTGAAGAATGTCTGAATTATACCAATCAGTAAACGAATCAAATTTTTCGCTTAATTGCTCGTCTGTGATTTCAACTGCAAGTTCAACTTCAGTGCAAACACTTTTCTTAATTGATTTTAATTCGCAATTATATAGAGCAATTTTTTGCGCTTTTTTAAGTTTTGGAAGAGATTTTAAGGTGGAATTTGCGACGAATAATTTATCAACTTCTTCTAAGCTATTCAGTGTTTTTATGTTGATTTTTTGATTTTCGTCGCTTGAGCAAATAAACATGTCTTTTGCACTTTTTAGTGATTTCATTTCTTCTAATGGGCAATCAATTATGCATAGTTTACCTACGGTTTCAAGGTTTTCTAAATCTTTCAGTGCAGAATTTTGCGCAATTAAAATACCAACTTCTTTTAGTTTTGGTAAGCTTTTGATTTCTGAATTTTCAAGCGCAATTGAACCGACAGCTTTTAGTTTTGGTAATTTTTTAAGATAAGAATTTGTTAAAATTTTTCCTGCCGCTTTTAAATTTGGCATTTGCGTAATTTGAGTATCTTTATCAAGTCTTATTTCTTGCGCTGCTTCAAGTGGAAAAGTTGTTAGTTTTGATTTTCTAGTGTCAAAAATTCCGCTACAAGCAACAACATTTTTTATAAGTTCGTCCTCGTTTATTCCAAGTTCTTCAAAAGTTGTTCCGTTTGGTTGGCAATAATGTGAAATAATAATCATATTATTTTTGTTCACACTTGTTTTGATGCCATATTTTTCAAAAATTTCAACACATTCTTTAACGTTGTTCATTACTAATGTCTCCACTGATAAATCCTTCAATATACTTTTCTTTGAAATATATTCCCAAAAGATGTTTTTTTATATCATTGAGATTTTATTTTCTTTGTAATTGTAAATTATTTTTTTCTTTTCGCTAATTCCATAAAAATATGAATTTTTTTCTATCTCATCAAGTTTGAAATTAATTTCTTTTTCAAAATTACCGTCTATTGAAACATAATTTTTAAATAAATTATCTACAATTTTAAATGCTTTTTGGTGATTGCCAAATGATAAAATAAATTCAGCTTCGTTTATTCCCAAACATTGTGCTTGTGGGGTTTTTAGGCCTGGTCCAGCAGGAATTGAGCGAGTTGGATTTTTGGGATTTGAAATTGTTGAAAAACATCTTAAAAGACATATTCTTAATTCGTTTTTGTAAATTTCATATTCATGAAGCCCTTTTGTAAGTGCTATTGCGCCATTTGTACACACAAAATTTTGCATTGGAAAACAATTTGTTTTAAGCTCGATTGGTCGCTTTGCAGGTATAAAATCTTGCATATTATAATCTGGGTCGACTTTTCGCTCAATAATACCAACAGCATCTTGTGCTATTGTTTTAAAGATTTTGTCTTTTGTGATTAAAACAAGCTGGATTTTGTGGTTTTTTGTTTTGTTATTAATTGTTGATTTAAATTTTATGTAGTCACAATGATTATTTATCATCGCTTTTAGCGTGATATTTTTAAAATTTAGTTTTAAACTTGCTTGAATATTGCCGTCATATTCGATTTCAGAATTTATAAATTCAATGTTTTTATATTTTCCATTTGGAGAAAAGTTGTAGCTGTCGCCATTATCTTTAATATCACTTAGTTTTAGTTCAAATTGTTCGTTTGTTTTTTTGTTTTGAATAACTATTTTATTGTTTTTTACAAATAATCCAATATAATCATTTTCGATTGATTTTTGTGTTGTTTTAACTTTTTTAATTGGTTTTTTGATTTTTACAGTGCTAAATTCAAGGTTTTTGTTGTCAGATACTTCAATTAATTGCGTATATTGTCTTGCAATGTCTTCCGTTACAGGAATTTTATAAACGTCATATAAAAGCTCGTCGCTAAAGCTTTCTTCAAAGCTTAAAACTTGTGAATTTTTTAATATGTAAGGTAGTTTTACTTCAATAACGTTTAATTTGTCGTTTGATAAATTAAACACTCCAATTTTTTCATTACTTTGTCCTTTTATATTTTTTTTGGTTTTGAAGTTGCCTACAATTCTTTTTTTGAGGGCGTTTATTGCTAATTCGCACTTGTTTTGTCTTGCCTCTATGCTTTTGTTAACACTATCTAGTGAACAGCCGTAAATGCCATCGTGAGCGTGATTTTTGATTAGTGTTTTATAAAGCTCTTCAATGTTTTTGTTGTAGTTTTCTTTTAGGTAATAATTAAGTGGTTCAATAACTCTTGATAAGTCGTTTTGAATTTGGTTGTTTTTGATTTTTTGTGGAATTCTTGCGCTATAAACTCCTTGTAAGATGTATGTATCTGAGTTATCAAGAAATTCCCTTTCTTTTGTTGTGTTTTCAAATTTTGTCTTTTTAAAATATTCAAGAGGACTTGTTAAAGTAATTTCGTAATCTTTTAATTTTGAATTAACTTTTGCTATTTTTTTGTTGGCATCTTTAAGCATTCCTAGGTGGTCTGCTCCAATTGGCAAAAGTATGTTGTTCGTTGAATATTTTGAGATTTTATCAAGATAAACTTTTAAACCTTCGATATTATCGTTGTGTAAAAAGTCATTGAAATATCCTTGAACTAGCCAAGTTGTTTTTATGTTGTTTTTTATAAAATCGCAGTTATTGTTTATTTTTTTTGGATTAACC
>JAZUSV010000135.1:0-7395 GCA_045606885.1 Candidatus Gastranaerophilales bacterium
TATTGTATTTTTAATTTTATTTACAACATTGATTTTGATGTTTTATTCTGTATTGTAATTATTTGTATGGATATTTTCTTTCCATTTCAATTGCTTTATCTTCGCAACTTTTTTTGGAAATCCCTTGTAAAATTCCTTGCCAATCAACATCTAAATCTTGTTTGCAATCTTCATTTAAACAATTTAATTAGTTATTTATTTCACATTTATTTTCATGGTGATTCCAACGGCCGCCTTTATCTAGACAATAATCCATGTCATCAAACAAATATCGAACAAATAAAATTGCAATAAAAGTTACAACTAAAATTAAAATTATTTTCTTCATATTGAAATTATATTTTCTAATATCTTATTGACAACCCATTAGGTCTATATATTTCGACCAAATTACGGCAATTTTCATTTGGATTATTCCTCCCTTGGTTTCTCCCATATTTGTTAGCTTTTTCGTCGTCTGCGCTATCTTTAGCACTTTCTGCCTCAGTCATACCCTTTATATAGACATTTTTAAATGAATCAGTAAATTCTCTTAAATCGCTAATGCCTTTTGCTGTAATTTATCCAAAATTACCTAATTGCGAAGCTTCGCAATTAGCCTTAGAATGAAAATTTAATATCAAGCCCTGGTAGCTCAGCTGGATAGAGCAACTGCCTTCTAAGCAGTAGGTCATGCGTTCGAATCGTAAACATGTAGTAAGTATAATAAATCACTTATTTCTTAAAACACACCTTAAATTTTTAATGGCTGTTTTATTTTTCAAATAAACATTTATCATAAACGCCAAAAGTAAGCAATCATAACATTTGTCATACCAATCTTCTAATTCTTCAATTGAAAAGTTATTTGTAGGATTTCCATGTCTTATATTTAAATTGTTTAAAATAGTGCCAATATCTTTATATAGTTCACTTTGAAAATTTGCTTTTAAATTTGGCAAAATTTCCTCATATTTATTTGACAAATGGTTTAAAAGTTCCCTCTTTCTTTTCAAATTATTGCTAGTTGAAAATCTTTTATATTCCATTATTTCTTGTGCTACTTCTTCATAATTTTCTGCAACTGCTGTTGCTTCCGGTGATATCTCTGTTAAATAAACTAAATCTTTTTGCTGTTCAATTTCATATCCGAATTTTTCTGAAATTATTTTTATATTTTCACAAATCAGATTAATTTTATTTCTTCCATCTTGTTCAATTGCTGATGTGTATAAATTTTTATTTAACAATCTTTTTGTTAAATAAAGCATATTTAATATGAATTCAAAATATTTTAACAGATAATTGTTATTTAATTCATTGGTTTTGTGTTTGCCAAATGACGCAATATTTAATTTATACCTTAATTCATCAACAGATATTATTGTTCCTCTGTGTTTCCAATTTCTTATTTCTTTATCGGCTAATTCCTTTAAAGTTATAGCATGCCCACCCAAATTACTATAGAATATTGCATCTACTTTTTCAATTTCATCATTAATGTTAAAATCAAGTTCTTTTAAAATTTCGGCAATCGTCTTTCGCATGTTGTTAAGCTTCTCCGTAATGGCTATCTGTCTGCCATGATAAACATGCTTTTTTAATTTTGCAAATAAAAATATAAATTTATGAATTTATATTAAAATTCATATTTTATTTTAATGGCATTAATTTGTTTAAGTCAATTTCAAGTGCCAATGCAAGTTTAACAATAGTTACTAATGATGGACTATATTTTTCTTTTTCAATTCTTGCCAAATATTCAGGGCTAATTTCAGCCATTTCAGCTAATTTTTCTTGAGAATAGTTTTTTCTAGCTCTTTCAGCCCTTAAATTTTGTGCAAATAATGTAATAATCTCTTTTCTGTCCATATAAACAGTCTAGCGAAATTGACAGTTTTAAAAAATGACTTATAATACTAGTATACTGATTTATAAGTCAGTAAATAAAAATTAAAGGTCTGTTTATGGAGAATTGTATGAAAAAAATTATGACAAAATTATTATTAGTGTTTCTATTTAATATGCTAATTTTGCAAAATGTAGTTTTTGCAACAAGTATTTTGGTGCCGTCTGGTACACCTGTTGCGATATATTCAGAAAACAAGATAGATGCCGATGAAGTAAGTGAAAACGACACAATTGATTTTATTGTTCAAGATAATGTAAGAGTTAATAATAAAGTTGTTATTAAATCTGGAACAAATGTAACAGGTCAAATCATAAAGAGGAAAAATAATTTTATTTTAGGGTTACCTGGTGAAGTTCAAGTTGGAAATTTTTCTTTGATTGCTGAAGATAATCAACAAATATATTTGCGTGGAATTATGCAAAACAAAGGTACAGGCAGAGAGTGGGCAAATATTGGTTGGTTTTTCTTATTCCCGCTTTTATTTATAAAAGGCGATGATGGTAAAATCGAAGCTGGCAGATATCAGATAATGCACACTGTTAATGATGTAACATTGAATGTAAAGTAAAGATTTGAAAATATAAATTAGAGGGCGAATAAAGCCCTCTTTTTATCTGTAATGTTTTTTGAAATTCAATTAATTTTTCAGAGTTATGCTTTAGCGTCAACTTTTTTATCTTTTTTCATTAACGCCCTTGGATTATTATAAAAGTTATATAAAAAATCTCCGAATTTTGTATTCTTTTTTTCATCAATCTTGCTAAAAATATAACCACCCAGAATGCCAACGCCAAGTACTGCAAGTCCAACCCTTGCGTTCATTGATAATGGATGGATATTTATATTGGTTTTATTATATATTTGCTTAGAAATTAACGGAGATAAAGCAGAACTTGCAATTGCAGAACCCAAACCAAAGAAACCTGTGATGCATTTTTTTCTGTTATATTCAGTTTGCGAATTTTTCGCAACTTCTTTATCTTGTTTTGGTTTGTATTCTTTAATTTTAGATTTTAAATCAAGACTTGTAAAAGAAATTTGCATCGTTCTCTCCTTGTTTTTATTTATTATATCTGAAAAAACCCGCAAATATAATTTTTTGTGTTTATCATATTAAAAAATTAATAAAAATTAAACACTTCATTATTAATCATATTCAAGCTATAGCAAAAAATTTTGTTATATTGTTTTATATAAACGTACGATATAAGGAGGCGTTATGAAAATTAATTCACTCAACACAACTTCTTTCAAGGCTTTACATGGGAAAACGGATGTTAATTATTTTCATGGAAGCGGAATTGACAGCGTTGCTGTTGTACATCACATTCATCCTTTTAGCGGTGAAATTCAAAATGAACAACAAAAACAACAATTGTTAAACAAATGTGTTGCTGCATTTCAAAACGTGCCTTTTGATGGTCATGCAATGACAAAACATTCTTTCGTTATTGAAAATCCATTACCTTTTACGCAAAGTGAATTTGAATTTGCTAGAAAATGTCCAAAAGCACCAAATGCGTCTCAAAGTGCAAAAGAATTTATTAATTCTGATTATAACGCTCAAACAATAAGACATAGCGGTTACTATATGGATACTTTTATTTAAATAATATTAAAAGCATAAATAAAGCTCCCTTTTGGCAGCTTAATTATTATTTATCCAATAGCTTGAAATTTTGTTCCTGTTTTTTCGCCATATCTTGCGATTAATTCATCTTCAGTTAAAATTTTGACTTCTGGTTGCGAGCCCATTTTAGAGCCTGTTGTAGTAACTTGATATGTTCCATCTTCAAGTGGTGTAACACTTGTTGAAGACCCCATCATCATTGGAATGCTAACCATTGAACCATTTTGAGTTTGAATAACTTGGCTTTCCATAAAACCACCCCTTAACACATACTAAATCATCATATATATTTAAAAAAAATTTTATGAAAAAAATTGCCCAAAAATTGAAATTAAATATTCAATTTACCGTGTTTAACCACTCTTTTTGCTTTTATGTAAACATGGTTTGGTTTTTCTTTGTTTAAAATTGCGCTATAGTCTTCGTTTTCACTAAGTTCAAAAACATTGAAATCAGCATCTTTATCAACTTCAAGAGAACCAATAATGTTGTTTAATCTTAAAATTTTGGCAGGAACGATTGTTAAATATTTTATTGCGTCAATTGCGTTTAATTCACCATTATTAACATATTTTAGCTCGTGCAATAAAGATAAATCTGAATTGAAGGCTAATGAATTTGTTCCAAAACCAAATCTGTTTGAAAAATATTCCATTACGGTATTTAAGCTTAGTTTTTTGTTGTGTAAATTGTCACTAATTCTAGGACAATATGCCAATGAAACTTTGTTAGAGTTTAAAATTTCTAAATCAGTTGCTGACAAATAATTGCCGTAGGAGATGATTAATTGTTTAGATAAAATTCCGTTCAATTCTAAATATTGAACAGGCGTTAAACCTTCTTCAATCGGTTCAAATTTTTTGTGATTAGTAAACTCGTTTAGCAAATCAACATCTGAAAAACCGTGTGCTAGCCAATCCATTTCTTCCTTAGATTCAGCAAGTCTTAAAGTCATCAAAATATTATGTTTTTTACAATATTTGCTTAAAATTTTAAAAAGTCTTTTGTGAACGCAACAAACACTGTGTGGCGCAATGCCAATAAAAGTGTTTTCAGATTTTTGCATTTTTAATTTTTCAATTTTTTTCTTGAAAGTTCGATATTCATCTTTGCTTGTTTCAACTGAATCTGCGAAAAGCTCAAAGAACAAATATGTTTTAAGAGGCATTTCGTTTAAAACATCAAAATATTTACTTTCTCTTGAAAGTTGCGCAACTGCAGTGGTGCCGTTTAACAAGCTTAATTCAATACCTTTTTTGAAAGACGCAACTTTTTCTTCTCTTGTCATGCAAAAATAATCTGACAATAAGTTTGCTAGTCTATAGATAAAGGATTTTTTTGAAATACCTGTTAAGAAATAATGTTTTTTTATTTCTGTGTATAATTTTTTAAATTTCGCCTTTAAGCCGTTTCTTTTGCCGGCTTTCATATCTGTATATTGAAGATGGTTGTGCAAATTGATAAAACCAGGGGTAATAATTGAATTTGCAAAATCTTTAATATGGCTATAGTTTTCTTCTTTGATGTCGCATTGTTTAATTATTTCTTGAACTTTACCTTCTTCAACAACTAATGCGCAGTCTTCATAAACATTTCCGTCAGAAGGAATAATCCATTTTGCCTTAAATACTCTTGCCATATTCACCTTTTAAAATATTTATAAGAAAAATTATAACAAGTATTTTTTTTAAATTCAATTAATTAATCATATTTTTGCTACAATATTTTTGTTAGAAATTCAAGAGGTTGAAATGATAAATAAAAAATCAAGAGAAGAAATAAAATTGATGAGACAAGCTGGAAATATTGTCGCTCTTGTTCATAAAGAAATGGCTCAAGTAATTGAACCGGGGATTTCAACTTTAGAATTAGACAAAATTGCTTATGATATTATCAAAAAAAATAAAGCAATTCCTACTTTTTTAGGTTATTGTGGCTATCCAAATTCAATTTGCGCTTCAATTAATGAAGAAGTGGTCCATGGTATTCCTAATGAAAATCGTATTTTAAAAGAAGGCGATATTGTTTCAATTGATGTTGGTGCAACGTTTAGAGGTCTTGTTGGGGATGGTGCGTGGACATATCCTGTTGGAAAAGTGTCAGACGAGTGTTTGCATTTGATGGAAGTTACTAAAAAAGCTTTGTTTGCTGGAATTGAGCAAATGATTCCTGAATCAAAATTGGAAAATGTTTCAGCTGCAATTGAAGATGTGGCACTTGCTGGAAAAGTTGGAATAGTTCGTCAATATGGCGGGCATGGTGTTGGAAGAGAAATGCACGAAGATCCGTTTTTATTTAATTATCGAACCAATTCAAATGTAATTATCAAAAAAAATTGTGCAATAGCAATTGAACCAATGTTAAATCTTGGTTGCGACGAAGTTCACACATTGGCTGATGGTTGGACAGTAATTACAGATGACAAAAGACCATCTGCACATTTTGAACATACTGTTGTTGCAAGCGAAGACGGTCCTTTAATTATGACTGAGTTGTTATAAACTACTTTTGCTGGCTTTCAAGCGTATATTTTTCTAAATAAAGCTCGTATAATTCTTCTAAATATTCTTGGCTAATCATATTTTCCATCAAAAATTGAGTTAACCCTGCCGCATCATCAACACTGAAAACACCGTCTTGAGTGCCTTCTTCGACTAAAGTGCCGTTTTCAAATCTATCCACATTTTTGTAATAGCTTGCTAATTCTTCTGAATTTAATTCACCGCTTTTATCAGCAACACTTGTTCCTTCGTCTAAAATTTGGAATAGTGCTTGTGATTGAGCAGCAACCATGGCTTTTTCTTCAAGGCTTGCTTCTTCTCCTAAATCAGCAAGTTCAGCGTCGATATATTCATCTAAACTTAATTCACCGCTATTATCAGTATCTTTTTCTAAAAGTTCGCCTTGACCTAATTGTGCTAAATTGTTGTTATAGTTTTCTTCTGTTTGTAATCCAAAAGATTTATTTGCTTGTTTAGCAAATCTATCAAACACTGTTTCTTCATTTTTATTCATACCAAATAAATTTTCTAAAGAATCGTAAAATCTGTCTGCTTCTGTTTGATTTAAGTTGAACACGCTTGATGTTGAATTTGATAAATTTTGATATTCTTGATTTTGTTTTAATTCTCCAGCAGTGTTATTGGCTTGTAATTCCAATAATTTTGTATTGTTATCAATCCAGGTATTGAAATTTGTATAAATTTCAGGAATATTGGCGCTCATTTTATACTTCTCCTCGGTAAAAAAATCGTGTTATTTTAATAAAAACATTTTTTTAAAAAAAATTGTCATGAAATTGTTGACAAAAAATTTTTCATGTGATAAAATGGAAAAAATTTGTGAAATCGGTTAGGGATACAAATTTTTTTTGACCTGGGTCAAAAGAGTAAAAATAGCTAGTGTCAATTATACACGTATAATATGACATGATTATCTTGTGTAGAAAGCGTGATTATTATGATGAGAATTGAATCAAACCAACCAACAAAAAGAAGCAATGCTCGTTTGATGTTATCAACAGCGGCTGGTGCTGCTCTTGGTGCTGGTGCACGCTATATTATGCCTACAAAAACTGAAGTTGGTAAAATTAAAGCAGCAGGAGATACATTCTTTTCTAACGCTGCAACTGCAGCACGAGGAGCTAACCGCTCAATTTTAAAATACGCTGGAATTGGCGCTTTAATTGCTGCGGGTGCTCATTTATTATCAAGAGTAATTACTAAAAATAATGAAAAATATGCTGATTCTTTTGAATATTCAAAATATCAAGCTATAATTGACGCTCCTGATTATGCTACTGAAATCTTTTTATATGGAGATTAATTAATTAATAAAATAATTTAAAAAAGGCTAATCGTTTGATTAGCCTTTT
>JAZUSV010000136.1:0-2470 GCA_045606885.1 Candidatus Gastranaerophilales bacterium
AAGAGGTGCAAATGACTGAATCAGTTGTAAATCGTAAAAAAATCCCATTCTGTCCATTGCTATCAGCAGGAACAGACGGCAACTTGCAAATTTGCTTGCAAGAAAAATGCGCTTGGTGGATTTCAAGCACAAAAACATGTGCAGCTTATGTTGTTGCACACAATAACGTTTTAGAAATCAAACAAAAACAAGGAAAATAAAGTGTCACAAAAAAAGCCAATGACAATTACAGAAAAAATCTTTGCGCTGCACTGCAATCGTGAATACGTGCAAGCAAACGATTTAATTGAAGCAAATATTGATATTGCATTGGCAAACGACATCACAGGTCCTATTGCAATAGAAGAATTTCAAAAAACAGGCTTTAGCGAAGTCTTTAACAAAGATAGAGTTGTTTTAGTTCCTGACCATTTCACGCCAAATAAAGATATTAAATCTGCTCTGCAAGCAAAAACATTGCGTGAATTTACCAAAAAACACGACTTAACACACAAATTTGATGTCGGAACAATGGGAATAGAACATGCACTATTGCCCGAAAAAGGCATTGTTACAGCAGGAGATTTAATAATCGGCGCAGACTCTCACACTTGTACTTATGGAGCACTAGGTGCTTTTTCAACAGGAGTTGGCTCAACCGACTTAGGTTGTTCAATGGCTTCAGGCTCTACTTGGTTTAAAGTTCCACCTACAATAAAAGTTATTTTCAATGGAAAATTAAACAAATATGTAACCGCAAAAGACTTAATTTTACACTTAATTGGTGACATAGGCGTGGATGGCGCTTTATACAAAGCTCTTGAATTTTCAGGCGAAGCAATTCGCAATATGGATATGGATGGCAGGTTTACCATATGCAACATGGCAATTGAAGCCGGAGCAAAAAACGGCATAATTGAACCAGATGAAACTACTCGCAAATACCTAGAAAACCGTTCTATTAGGGAGCCTTTGTTCTTAAAAAGTGACGAAGATGCAATTTATGAAAAAATTATTGAATATGATGTTTCAAAAATCGAACCAACTATTGCATATCCACATCTTCCAGAAAACACTCACACAATATCTGAAGCAATTAAAGACAATATTAAAATTGACCAAGTTGTAATTGGTAGTTGCACAAACGGTCGTCTTGAAGATATTAAAATGGCAGCTGAAATTTTCAAAGGAAGAAAAGTACACCCAGATGTGCGCTGCATAGTTTTCCCTGCCACACAAGATATTATTTTAAAATCAATTGAACTTGGATACTACCAAACACTGCTTGAAGCCAATGTTGCAATTTCCACCCCAACTTGCGGACCTTGTTTGGGCGGTCACTGCGGGATTTTAGCAGATAACGAAATGTGCGTTTCAACAACCAATCGAAACTTTGTTGGAAGAATGGGACATATTGATTCAAAAATATATCTAGCAAGCCCATATATAGCAGCTGCAAGCGCAATAATGGGAAGAATAGCAAGTGTTGAGGAGCTATAAATTGAAAAAAATACTCGTATTGCTAATGTCCACAGTTTTATTACATTCTTCTTCTTTTGCGTCACAAATTGCAAAACACATTAAACAAAGCGATTTTGACAAAAATACAAAAGTTTCTCTTTTTGCAATTAATAAACAAAATAGCGATATTTTGTATAAAAAAAATGAAAATTTGGCACTAAACCCTGCAAGCACGCTAAAACCACTAACTTTTGGTTTATCATATCTTATTTTAGGCGCAAATCACGCTTTTGAAACAAGCCTATATGAAGATAAAGATAACAATTTTTATATAAAATTAGGTGGCGATGTTTTATTAACACAAAACGAGCTAAACAAGCTTGCAAGCAATTTAAAAAACAAAAAAATCAACAATATTTATATTGATGACACAATTTTTGACAAAACTCCATACCCTCAAACTTGGCAAGAAGAGGACAAATGGCCAAATTTTAATATCATATCTCCATATATAATTGACAACAACAACACTAAAATTTCAATCAAACGTTCGTCTTTAACTTCAAAAGTTGATATATCACAAGATGACGATTACAAAATTCCAATAATTAACGAATTAAAATTATCAGATTCACATTGCATAAAAATTGCAAGACCTTACGGCGAAACTTCACCAATAATTAGCCTTCAAGGAACAGTATCAAAAGATGAAGAAATAAACATTCCAATTTTAAATCCTGAAATTAATTTTAACATCAAATTAAATCAAGCAATAAAAAAGAATGATGTTGTATACCTAAATCGTATTGAAACAAAAAAGACTCCACAAGACGCAACTAAAATTGCTTCTGTTGGTCATTCTATTAATGAAATTTCTAAATTAATTTTACACAATTCCAATAATTTTGCTTCAGAAGTCGTTTTTAAAGTTGCAGCTTCAAAATACTACAACAAGGAAGCAAGTTTTGATGATGCAGTTAAAATGTTTAACGAGCATTTTGAAAAATATTTATCAAAAAACGAAAAAATA
>JAZUSV010000137.1:0-4598 GCA_045606885.1 Candidatus Gastranaerophilales bacterium
GGTTATATTAAAAGACAAGAAGAACAAATAAATAATCAACAAAAAACAGACAATATAAAAATTCCAGAAAATATCGATTATTCTTCAATTAAACAAATTTCAACAGAATCAAAAGAAAAATTAATTAAAATTAAACCAAAAACAATAGGACAAGCATTGAGAATTGGTGGTGTTAAACCTGCAGATGTTTCAGTGTTAATGGTTTTAATTGAACAACATAGAATTAAAAAAGCTACTGAATAAGTAGCTTTTTTGTAATATTTTGTTTTCTATACGTCTTCACTCTGGCTTACGCTTTTTGCTCCTGTGAAATCAAAGATTTCTACGTCGCTTTCGTAGTGCTATCGTCAAAGCTCAACGCTTCGCCGATTTAGCACCGGCTTACGCCGTTTGCTCCTGTGGGTATCTCGCTTGTTTTCGCTTTTGCATACGCAGTCGCTCAAAAGCTCGATTATCCTACGTCGCCTATCAATAGTTTCAGCTAAAAAGCCATCGCTCAACGCAATGGCTTTTTTTAACGCTTTCACCCTGGCTTACGCTTTTTTAAATTCTTCGGGTCTATCTTCTCTATCTTCATTCCATCTGTCAAGACCCATTTGTTTTCTTACTAAGCCAATACCAACATGAACTCTCCACTCGTCCATTTTAAGTTGTGCAGCAAGAATTTTATGACAACCAATAGGAGGAAGCGGTAAAAGTGGTTCATAAAGATTTTTAATAGCCATCATTTGATCAGGAGTGATTGCTAATTTTCTTTTTGGGAATTGAACTTTTGGTAACATCATTTTTTGTCTAATTAAGTTAATTCCAAAAAATACTTTTTTTGGTTCTAATTCAACCGCAGCAGCGATAACCTCATGAGCATCTGGGTTTGGAAGAGGAAGCATTTTTTTATACATTTCCTCGATAATTGCTAATTGTTCTTTATTGATTAAAAGCGGTTTTGTCTTGTTAGGTCTTTGTGGGCGTTTATTGTTAAATCCACCTTTATTAAATCCACCAGGTCTTTGTGGGCGTCTGTTGTTAAAACCACCGCCTTGATTATCTCTTTTTTGGAAATTTCCTCTTGGTCTATTGTAGCCACCTTGATTATTTTGAGGTCTGTTGTTAAATTTTCTTTGATATCCTTCAGGATTTCCTGTGCCTGCACTATATCCACGTGAATAATCTTGAACTACACCGTTTTCATCAACAGGATTTATTGAATCGGTTGTTGTTCTTTCAGGATATAAACATTCGGGGCAAATTACCCTTTTAGGGTTTTTAGTTTCAAATTCTTTACCACACTTAATGCACTTGTTTGTAAACATTAGAATAATCTTTCTATTACTTTATTATTCCCATCACTTAATGAAATTAGTTTAATAGGCAATATTTATAAATACACTCTTCTCACTATTTATATATACCACTATTTTATAAAAAAATATTAATTTATGCAAACTTTTTATAAATTTTAACTAAATTTGTAATTTTGATAAAAAATTGTTAAAATTTTTATATGGCTAAAGATGGATTAATTAATTGTAAAAAATGTGGAACGCTATTCTTTAAAAACTCTGGTCGTGAGGTTTGTGAGGAATGTTTTAAAAAAGAACTTGATGTTATTGATAGCATAAAATCTTTTATAATTTCAAACCAAAAAGAAAAAACAACGCTAGAAGAAATATCTAATGCTTTAGCTATTCAAAAAGCAGAGCTTGAGGATTTAATTGTCAGAGGACGATTATTTGCTGTATTACCAAAAATAGCTGTAAAATGTAGATTTTGTGGTGTTGAGCTAGAAAATGATGAAAAAACAGGCTTTACTTGTAAAAAATGCCTTTTAAGATTTTCACCAAAAGTGAATGAGCTTGAAAAAAAAGGACTTAATGTACATAAATATCAAGAAGAAGCCAAAAATATAAATAGACGCCTAAGAGGCGGAATGAATACTGCAGGAAATGATTCAAAATATGGCTTTATACAAAATTATGACCTTTAATTAATACACAAAGCCGTTTCCATATCTTAAAGAACCCGTTAAATAAGATTCTTTTAAGGCTGAGCGCAGTGATTTATATGTTTTTTTATCATCTTTTGAACTTTCTTCAATACCTTCAATCGAAGCACTGTATTTATTAGAAACAAAGGACGTATTTAAATTTAAATTTAAATTAATTAAAATAGAACTTGTTCTGCTATCTAGGTTTGAGTTTTTTGTAGCCATTTTAAATCCTTAAAGCCTGTTATATATAAATAAAAACAATAAAGAAATTGATATATCAAAAGTATATAATTTTGTTACATAAGTTTACAATCAGAAAGACAAATTTCTTTTAAAGTATGTCTTAAATTATTATCATCACTTTTAATATTAATTTTTATATAATTTCTTGTAATTGCGCTATATAAACCTGTTTTTAAGGATTTTTTTTCAATTAAAACTTCTTGGATTGTATTTTGATTTTGTTTTAAAAATTCATTGTGAAGATTTTTTGATAATTCCATAATACGCTCAACACGAGCTGTTTTAATTGAATTTTGTATTTGATTTTTCATATAATATGCTGGAGTTTTTTCTCGTTTTGAATATGGAAAACAATGTATTGAGCTTAATTTTGCCTTTTTTAAATTTTGATATGTTAATTCAAAATCTTCTTGTGTTTCATCTGGAAAACCAACAATAATGTCGCAACCCAAATATGGTAAATTAAAATTTTTATGAAGTTTTTCAATAACTTCTAAAGATTGTGCGACACTATATTTTCTGTTCATATTTTTAAGAGTTTTATCACACATTGATTGAAGAGATAAATGAAAATGTGGGCAAAACTTTTTGCTTTTAGATAAAAATTCTATTATTTCATCATCTAACTCGTTAACATATAAAGAGCCTAAGCGATAGCGTGGAATTTGAGTTTTTTCAATTTCTTTTAATAAATCAATTAAAGATAAATTCCATTCCCTGCCCCATTGACCGATATGAATTCCTGTTAAAACAATTTCTTTAATATTTTTTTCAATAACCAAATTAATTTGTTTAATTATATTTTCAACGCTATTTGAGCGAGAATTTCCTCTAGCATAAGGAATTATGCAATAAGCGCAACGATTATTGCACCCATCTTGGATTTTAATTGAGACACGAGTTGTGTTTGGGTTAATTAAAAATTTTCCTTCAAATTCGTTTTTATTGAAAATATCATCAACAAAAAAACCTTCTTTTTCAATATAATCTTCGATAAAAATTTTTTCACTATTACCCAAAACTAAATCTATATTTGAATAATCAAAATGTTCATGTTGTTTATAGGTTTGAGCTACGCAGCCGCATAATACAGTTTTTATATTTGGATTTGTTTTTTTTGCGTGATTTAAAAGATAATTTACCTGAGAATCACTGTGCGAAGTAACAGTACAAGAATTTAAAATATAAATATCACTTGAATTTAAATCATCTGTCTTTTGATATCCTATTTTAATTAATTCATTTTCAATAATCTGTCCTTCAAGTTGATTTTGCTTGCAACCCAAAGATTTTATATAAAAACTTTTCATAACGGAATTTTAGCACAAAAAATATATTAAAATTTGTAACAAAAACCTTAAAAACCTTAAATTTATTCTAAATATTGCCGATAACACAATTAAGCAGAAAGGTGTGCGTAATTTATGGAAAAAGGGAAATTAACTTTTGATGAAGCTCAATTAGCCAACATATTGCGTGGCGAAATTATGAAAAGTTCTCAAAGTTTCGTTGAAAATTCTCCAAAACAAGCGGATTTGTCAGGTTTTGAATATATTTCAACTCAAAAACAACCCTATATTTCACCTATCATGACCATGAATGAAGATGAAATTCTTGCGTTTGTTGAAGAATTTGAAGTATCAGAATTAGCAACATTGTCTGTTGCAGAATTAAATCGAATTGGAGAAGTATTAGGAGTGGAACCTAATATTCTTTTAGGAGAACAGGATTAATTGATTTTTTCAATTAATTCAACTTCGTTATTATCAGAATCAAGCAAGAAGGCAATTCTTGTCTTGATTTCTGGCATATAAAATGGCTCAATTTCCCAAGAATATCCCATTTCTTTTATTTTTTTATCAATTTCATCTAAATTATCACATTCAAAAGCAAAGTGCCCAAACGCTCTGCCGTTTAAATAACCTTGTGATGGTATTTCATCGTTGATTGTTAATTCTATTTCTGTATTTGTATTTTCATCAATCAAATATTGCAAATAGCAATCTTCAAGGCGAATTCTTTTTCCTTTTTTTAAACCTAAAAGTTCACAATAAAAACGAATGGCTTTTTCTTCGTTTTTAACTCTTATCATTGAATGTAGAAATTTCATAATTTACCTCATAAATATGGGATTATTTTAGCATAGGTTTAATTAAGGATAAAGAATAATTATTTTTTAATATAGCGATAAAAATATCTCTAACATAAAGTCCATGCCACATTGAAGTTACATAGTTTAATAAGCTTAAATCAGCACAATAATGAGAAACTAAACCAGCGCAAACTAATCCAAAAAATGCACTAACAATAAACACAACAGGCATAAATAAAACACCTGCTAAAAATCTTGGGACAATTAAATAAGCAA
>JAZUSV010000138.1:0-4491 GCA_045606885.1 Candidatus Gastranaerophilales bacterium
TACCTTTTGTGCTTCTTTTTCGCCCGTCAAAAGCTCGTCAATGGAAATCCCCAAAAGCTTTGAAAGCTCCGGCAATATGCTTATATCGGGGCAGGATTGATCGTTCTCCCATTTACTGACCGCCTGCGCACTGACGTTTAACTTTTCCGCAAGCTCCTCTTGCTTCATACCTTTGATTTTGCGTTGCTCCGATATTCTTTTTCCAAGTGTATTATTCATAATACGATCTCCTTTGCTTATTTGATACTTTGATTATACCATAAATAATCAAAAATTGAATAGGTTAATAGTTGAATACAATAACTTTTACTTAACTGTCAGTTGATTGTTATACAACTGTCGGTTGTTTATTAAAAATACCGCCAATTTCGGCGGTATTTTTTTAATTATTTTACTGTTTTGTTGGATTTGAAATCATTTCGTATGTGATTCCTTGCGAATTTAAAATAAAATCACAAAGTTCTCGAACTGCACCTTTTCCGCCACCAAAATCAGAAATAAAATTGCATTCTTCTTTAACTTTTTTAACCGCATCAACAGGACAACACTTTAATCCTACTTTTTTTAATACGCATATATCAGGCAAATCATCTCCCATATATGCCACTTGAGAAAAATCTAAATCATATTTTTTACATAATTCTTCAAGAGCAAAAACCTTATTTTTTTGTCCCATATAAAGTTCTTTTATGTCTATTTGACCCGCTCTAACCTTAACAACATTATTATCTCTAGCGGTAATTATTGAAGTAACAATTCCGGCTTTTGATAGCATTACAACGCCAAGTCCATCTTTTGCGTTATAAGTTTTAATTTCTCTACCATCTTCTAAAAAAGTTAAAGAACCATCGGTCATAACTCCATCAACATCAAAAGCAACCAATTTAATTTTTGAAGCAATAGCTTTCAATTCAACACTGTTCTTCATTTTATCTCCTTAACTTTTGGATTTATTATACATCAAAAGTACTAGTTTTTAAAAAAATAAATAAAATATCAACCCTCAATGCCGATAAATAGATAGTACCCAATAAAAAGAAAAGATATGAACAACATCAAAAACATAAAAGTGTCCGAAGGCAATTTTATTGTCGAATCGGAAAATTCCTCATTAAAACTTAATTGCAAAGACGAAGCTGATAGATACATTATAGATATTTCTAATATGAATCTTATCAATGCAACAAAAACAGCTATTTTTTGCTCAACTTTTTGCTTTATTAAAAACTTCAAAAAGAAACTTTGCTGGTTAGTTAAAGACGAAGAAATCAAAAGAGCAATTTCAATTTTACGTTTAAAAAATGTTGAACAACAAATCAAAGAAAAAACACAAAAAGAAAGCATTGTGCTTGCATCATGAGGCTATTAGACAAAATTCAACAAGAAAAAATATATGGCATTATAAGAGAAGATGATAGCGAGAGGGCTTACGAAATTGCAAGAGCCTATGTCGAAGGCGGAATTAAAATTTTAGAACTTAATTGCCCTTTAGATGTATGCGAAAAAGTTTCAAAAATAGATGATGTAATTGTAGCTCAAGGCGGAATAATTACAACTCAACAAGCCCACAAAGCACTTGAAGCAGGGGCAACAATAATATCAAGTCCTATTTTTCAAACAAATTTAATCAGATTTGCTTCTTGTTATAAAGCATTTTTAATCCCTTCTGTTACAACACCAAACGAGGCATATAACGCTTGGAGAGCAAGAATGCCTTTAATTAAAATATATCCTGTTAACGAAATGGGCGGAGCAGAATATATCAAAGAAATGGTTAAACCAATGCCATTTTTAAACGTATTGCCATGTGGTTTTGTAAAAATAAGCGAAACCACAGACTACCTTAAAGCCGGCGCAAAGGCTGTCGGAATTGGTAGAGAATTATATGCCAAAACCAACTACAAAGAAATTGTTGAAGCTGCGAAAAACGTAGTGGATATGGTTAGACAATTTTAGGTCAATGTGGGCGATTTTCGCCCACTTATTTTTTTGACAATAAAAAACTTTCAGCCGTTTTAATATGGCTATGAAACTATCTTTTACTCCCCAAAATTTCAAAGGTTACGACGCAGCGCCTCTAAAGGCAATACATTTGGAAGAGTCTACTTCTGAAGCAATTAACGATGAAATGGAAAAAATTGCTCAACAAGAAGGCTTTAAGCTTCGCTATGGGCTTGATTATATAAAATGGACACAAGATTTTAAAGCAATTATAGAAAAAAAAGGGCAACCTTTACTTATTGCAAATACAAGGGTAGATAAAAATTATCTTGACGAAGTCGAGCAAAAATATAAAATCCCCACAGTGCAAAAGGAATATATTGCTACGGGTGGAAACAGCTTTATTGGAAAATATCCAAATGGCGAAAAATGGATGTTAATTGGAACAGATGAGCTATGCTCAAAATCATATTCTTATATTTCAGAACTATATGACATAAAAAAAGAAAATATTTTTCCAATTACACAAAACTATTATCATCTTGATATGTTTATGCGTCCGATTGGATATCCTTATGTTTTAGTCAACAACCCAACCTTAGCATACCAAAAACTTAGAGAAATGGATTGGAAAAAAGCCCCTTATGACTATATGAAGCTAGTAAAAAGCTTTACAGATTTTGAAAAATCACGCACTGAAAATTATGCTTCATACGAAAGCACAATAAAATCCCTCAAGCAAGCTGGCTTTATCCCAATTGAAATTGCAGGTGTATTTGGACCAAGCATAAACTTTATGAACGCAATCGCAAATAAGCACGAAGACGGCACAATTTCTTACATAACCAATTCTTCAAAATGCAAAAATAATTTCATTTCAAATTTAGAAAAAGAATTTGAAAAAGAACTAAGAAGCAAAGTTCCAAATATTGACAAAATTTATTTTGTACAAGGTTCAAAAGACTATGAAACCGAAACTTTAAACTATTTAACAGATAATTTAATGCATCGTGGTGGCGGAATTCATTGCATGACAATGGAAGAACCTAATTTTAAGGCATGGGCATAATATGAAAATAAATCCTATAACAAATAATAATTCCTTTAAAGGATATGATGCACTTCCTCTCAAAGCAATTCACATTCAAGACAGAGTTGCAGACTCATTTTTTTGGGAGCTTGAAGAAATTGGAAAAAAGGAAGGTTTTGAAGTTAGATATAGCAGAGACATAATCAAATGGACACAAGACCACAAAACAATAATTGAAAAAAAGGGGCAACCTTTTATGTTGGCTAGCTACCTTTCTGGAGATAGTTTTTTTGAAGATTTAAGAAAAAAACATAATATTTCAGGACAAAATTCTGCAAACTATGTAACAGGTGGCAATTGTTTCATTGGAAAATTTTACAATGGCGAAAAGTGGATGCTTATCGGAAGAGAAGAATTTTTAACCGAAACAGGAAGAAAAGAGGTAGGAAAAGAATACGGCATCAAGCCTAAAAACATTATAGAAATACCACAGCACGATTTTCATCTTGATATGTTTATGCGTCCGATTGGATACCCCTTTGTTTTAGTTAACAGTCCTAAATTAGTCAAAGAAAGACTTAGAGAACTAAATACAAATGGGGATTTTGACGATTTAGAAAAAGCATATATGCAATATGAAAAAGAAAGAGCGCAAGAATACGAAGAGCAGAAAAAAGTTATCACTAAACTCAAAAAAATGGGATTTTATCCAATTGAAATAGCAGGAGTTTATGGTTCAGGAATTAATTTTATGAATGCAATTGTAAATCAACATTCAAATGGCAGCATTTCTTATATTACAAACGGAACTGATAGCTTAGATGGCAGAACGAAAATTTTTCAAGAAATGTTTGAGCAAGATTTAAGAGATAAAACTATCGGTGTTGATAAAGTTTATTTTGTTAACGGCGTAGTGAATAAAACTGACAATTTTTTAATGAAACAAATTCAACACGCTCACGGTGGCTTGCATTGTATGAGCGCAGAAGAGCCTAATTTTGATATGTGGGCGTAGTTAAAATAAAAATTTCACAAGCAACATCACTATTTATATGTACCGACCTTACGCCCATATTTGTCGTATTCTAGGACTTTACCATTTGATTTTTTCTTGTAATAGCCTGTTTTTCTGCCATATTTATCATAAGAATTTATTGTTCCAGCGAAAACTGAAGCTGATAAAAATAACAAAGTTAAAAACGAAGCTAATAATTTTTTCATTATATTTTCCTTATTCAATCTTGTTTTATAAAACGAAAATTATTTAAATAGGTTCATGAAATAAATTATGCAACCGCCAATTACACCCAAGAAAATTAAAAGAGCAGTTATAAAGCAAACAATATTTTTTAAAATCCCATCAGGCAAAATGCAAGCTATAATTATCAAAACAACAATAACTTTAACAAGTGGAATAGATAATAAACAAAGTATTGAAATCAGGTCTTTCATAAAAAAATTATATACTATTTTCACGCACTAAAAAAGCGCCTTATGGCGCTTTATTTATATGGTACCCC
>JAZUSV010000139.1:0-1563 GCA_045606885.1 Candidatus Gastranaerophilales bacterium
AATAACCTTGAATTGTCTTTCATCTCCAACATTTAAAGCATCTTCAACCTTTTGGAGTTTGTCATATGAAATGTTTGAAATGTGCAAGAAACAATCAAAACCATCAACGCTGACAAAAGCTCCGTATGGCATTATTCTTGCAACTTTACCATTTACGACTTTGTTGATAAAAATGCTGTTCCAGAAGTTGTTTTCAATTGCTACTCTTGTTTGTTCTTGCAAAAGTTTCACACTTGCAACAATCATTTTTTCTTCTTTATTTATTTCAGTAACAACCGCCTCCATTTGTTTACCAACAAGAGCATGGAAGTTTTTCACATATCTTTCTGAAACTTGATCAAATGGAATGATAATAGAATAATCACCCATCTTTGAAACCAATCCGTTTCCAACACTAGTTACAACAAAAGAAAACTTACTCCCTAGTCTCAATGCTTGTGCACTTTGGTTTGCAAGTCTTAATGTGTCCGCCAAATTTTTAGAAGCTTCAATCAAGCCTTCTTCATTTTTTTGTTTTGTAATAACAACTTCAAATCTGTCGCCAATCTTAACCGCAGAATAATCTACAAAATCTTCTGCTGGAATGAACGCATCATTTTTTCCACCAATATTAAAAATAATTCCGTCTTGTCTTTTCAGTACCACAACGCCGTCAAAGGCTTGTCCTCTTTTATAAGTAGTAAAAGTTTTGTCAATTAAGTCCAAATTAAAGTTTTCGCTCATGTCAATCCTCGTTATAAATTATATGACATAAGATTAACAAAAAAATCTAAATATGTCAAACAAATTGAAGAAAAAACAGTATTGACAGCGTACTTTTTTGATGATATACTTTTACCATACAAAGGAGACGAATTTATGGACGAAAAAGGTGAAAATCTTAAAAAGAAATACGGCGAAATGCTTAAGAAAAAATATAATGAAATTTTCAACAGCATTAATGACCACCCATCAGATCAAACAATTGAAGAATTGACAAACTTATATAATTCAGGACTTCCAATTGATACACGCCTTGTTGATGGAAACACTGCTTTACACAGAGCTTTATCCAATCGCAAGTCAAGCATAGCGAAATTTTTGATTGAAAAAGGAATTGATGTTAATGCTGACGGTTGGTGGCCACACCCTGCCTTGCACAAAGCACTTTATGATATAGAAATCCTCGAATTAATGTTACAAAAAGGTGCTGAAGTTGACAAAGTTGGGATTGAAAATGACAAAACAGCACTGCACATTGCAGCAGAGAAAGGAAATAACGATGCAGTAAAGGTGTTGCTCAAATATGGCGCAAACATCAATAAAAAGGTCGGAAAACTCAACTATATTTCCAAAAACCCTCTTCCTCGCGAGACTGCCTTGGACCTTGCAATTGAAGGTGGCCATGCAAATGTTGTGGACACCCTCATTAAAAGTGGAGCGAGAATACGACAAAATCACATGCATTATGCAGTTTGTTACGGAGATTCTAAAACTGTGTTCACATTACTTCAACACGGTTTGAATGTTAACAGCATTGATTCAAACAATAACACACCCAAGTCGGATCGTAGCCATGTCGTT
>JAZUSV010000140.1:0-2192 GCA_045606885.1 Candidatus Gastranaerophilales bacterium
ATCTTGAAGGACAAGTCCTTCTGTTAAAATCATATTGCCATCGTTGTCAATCACCAACTCTATACCAAACAAATCGTGATAGAATTTTCTCGATTTTTCTATATCTTTAACAACAATCAAAATGTTCTTCAATTTCATATCATTTCTCCATCAAATTATTATCTGTGAGCCTGAAAATCAATTCCTGCTTTTCTTGCTTGACTGCATAAATCCTTTGTCTGCAATTTGTATTCCTTGCCGTCTTTGACGAAATGAGTTCCGCATTGTCTGAATTCAAAACTGACATTCTTTCTGATGCATTGCTCTCGGATGTCAATAACCCAGACATAATCAAGAGGTCTTGCAGATTTATCCGACTCTCCACCCACAACCACAAGCTCAATATTATCAAGATACGGTTCAATATGTATTTTTTCAAGCAACGGTTGTGCAGTAATACATTTGTGCTTTATCGGAAGCGATTCAAATAATGCCAATCTTTTATCTGCATTTTTCTGATTTTCAACAGTACAGCAAACAACTACATTTTCGTATCCGTCACCCCAATCATCGGGAATGCAATCAGCAAATCTTTCAATGCGTTTTGTGAGAAAAAGAAAGGTACAGTCCTGTCGCTCTTTTATCATAGACCAACATTCATTTCGCCATTCGTCTGCTTCCTCAATAAGAAAATCGGTCGAAAAGCACATATAAACCGTTCCGCTTTTTATTTTATAGTTGCCATTTTTCAATTTCTCGGTAGGTTTATAAAAATCTTTTGTTTTGACGATTTCACTTGTATCAATGCCGCGTTTGGCATCACCTTTATGAATATAGCAATGCAGACACCCATCACTGCATTTTTTACAACCTCGCCAAGGATTCCACATAGCCATAATAAATACCGCTCCAAATCTTTATTTATCAAAGTAATTATATCACACCCTCACCAAACAAATCAACCTGAATCCATCTTCTCCTGCTTGTTCAAAAGGAAGCCTAACAAAAAAACTGCCCTCACAAAGTGAGAGCAGCGGAAATATTCAGTTCAACAAATTGGAATTGGTCAGTTAATCAATGTTTCAAATCTTCTTTGTCAGTAGTGCCAGACACTCCACTCTCAACAATGTTACCGTCTTTCAATGTGTATTTGTAAACCGAAGTCGGCTCATCCTCATAAACCACATTGATAATCCATTCATTGTATGACAGTAGGATATTAGCAAATGAGTGTTTTACCTCTATACTCTGTATGTCTGTTTCGCTGTAATTCTCTTGTTTTAGGTAGTCCCACATTTTGTTTTCAATGGTATTTTTGCTAATGCCAACATATAAAAAGCTGCCTAAGATAACGACTGTCAAGAAAATGCAAATGCCTATAATCACTTTCTTTTTCATACAATTACACTCCTTTGTCAAATTCTTATTTGTCGAGTTGATTATAACACAAAACATCGAGAGTAACAATAAAATTTGTTTTTCTTTCGATTCGGCTTTGTCTTAATTTATTTTCTTTTCGGTTGGGTTTACTCTGAAGTTTGGATTTAGTTTTGAAATTTCTTGTGAGAGTTTTGATTTGATTTTGAGATTTTAATTTCAGTTTACGATTGAAATTTGATTTAGTTTTTGAAAATTTTGTTTCAGTTTGTGATTGAGTTTTGGTTTGAAATTGAAAATTTTTCTTCTTATTTGGGTTTGGTTTTCGTTTGAAAATTGGTTTAAATTTTTCGTGTTCAGGGTGAAAAAATTTTGTACGCATGAAACAAAGAAAAGGGATTTTGAATTTTGTTTGAAAATTTCTTCTGAAAGTTTACCAACAAAGAAGAAAAAAGTTTGAAAAGTTTTCATCGGCAGCTGAGAAAAAATCTGTGAGTTGAAGTGAAAAAGTTAGTCAGAAAATGAAAAAGTTATCAAAAATCAGAATAGAAATGCAAGCGAGAGCTGAACAGAAATTTTTGTTTAATGACACCTGTTCGCCCAGAATTGAGCGAGTGAATTGAAAATAGAATACAGACCAGGATAGGAGAAAAAGACGAAATTTGGCACGAATTTGCCCAAATATGGGAAAGCAGATGTTTGTCATAATGTGGTGGTATTTCGAGCTGATTCAGATATATTTCGCAACGGATTTATAGGCAGGAATAAGAAAAGTCTTTGCTAAAGCGACTTTTCGGCTCACATCAGGCGGCGGTGCCACCTGTTTAAAGGGTTTT
>JAZUSV010000141.1:0-2672 GCA_045606885.1 Candidatus Gastranaerophilales bacterium
GTCAGCAAGAACTTTATGGCTTTGAGCAATTTTATCAATGGTTAAAGTAATATCTTGTTTTTCTTTTTCAAGAGTTCTATCAGATTGAAGTCTTGAAAAGTCTAAAATATCGTTAACCATTTTGTTTAAGCGAATTACTTCCTGGTTAATTGTTCCAATGAATTCTTTTTGTTCTTCAAATTTAAATTCATCTCCATAGTTATATAAAGTATCAGCATAAGAACTTAAAATTGTGACAGGTGTCCTTAATTCGTGTGAAACATTAGAAATAAAGTCGTTTTTAAGTCTGTCAACTTCTGCTTCTTTTGTGATGTCGATTAATACGATGATATATCCTAAATAGTCGTGCATTTTAGAATACATTGGCGAAATGATTGATTTAATTATTCTCTTGTCAACATTGATATTAAATTCAAGTGGTTTTTTCTCAATAACATCAAGAGGAGTGTTTTTAAATACAGTGATTTTTTCTCTAAAGCATAACTCTCCTGTTGTGTCGCAATAGTCTTGAATGGATGTGTTTAAAATATCTATTTGAGAAGAATTTAATATTTTTTGAGCAGCAGAGTTGATGATTGAAATTTTATCGTAGTTATCGCAAACAACAACGCCGTTTGCAATGCTCATTAATACAGCTTCGAGCTTATTTCTTTCGACTGTTAATTGGTCAATATTTTGTTCTTCATAGCTATGCAATTTTTTAGACATATCGTTGAATGCGTCAAATAATTCTTTGATTTCACCTGACGCTTGATTATAGTCTAAAACTGTTCCAAATTTACCTTGTTCAATTTCTTTAACGCCGTGGTGAAGACGTGTTAGTTCTCTTCTGATTAAGAAGGCGTTAACTAAAATTACAAGAGTGAAAACTAGCCATACTGCGCTAAAAACAAGAAATATTGAATGTTTGGTTGCATTTGTAACGCCTTTTGCCAAATCTGCGGATAGGCCAACTTCAACAACACCAACTACTTTTTTGTTTTGGTCTAACATCGGAGAGGTGATATTTGTGTCTGCTTTTTTAGCTTTTGCGTTATATGTTTCAATTGTGGTGTATATTATATCACCAGCTTTATCTTTAAAAGTGATATAAGAAATGTCGTTTGTTGAGGACAAAATTGAGTTAACGTGTGCTTTTATAAAATTTAGCGCAGTAGGATTAGTTTGCGCTTTTGTTATTTCATAATTTTGCACAGCAAGTGTTTTTGTTAAAAGCTGTCCAAAGCTTCTGTAACTATCATCTAATTCATCCGAGATTTTTTTAACTGCCATTATGGCTATAAACACAATTAAACAAGTGGAAAGTAATAGGGCTGTAATGATTAACTTGTTTTGTGTAGTTAAATCAATATTAAATTTCTTTTTCATAATTGGAATTGTAACATAACATTAAAAAAATATATATAATATTTTCTTTTTTTGAAAATTTAAAAATTTACAGGTTTTGTAAAAATATCAAAAAAGGAGCGCAAAATGGTTTCAAATATTTCTTTTGGTTCAACTTACAAAGTTTCAACAATGCCCAATGGTTATGATAAATTTTGGGATTTTCAAAAATTTGCACTAAATAAAGAAATGGAAACGGGTGTACAAGTTCGTTTTAACGACAAGTATGATTCTAAAGCTAAACAATACAGTGCATCATATACAATGGTTGTGCCTGATTCAATGGATGATGAAATCGAAACATTTTGCGCTAATCGAGGTATTCAATTTAAGAAATTAAACACTCAAGAAATTATGGATAAAAATGTTATTTTAAGAAGAATTTCTGATGCTCCAAAAAATATGAAAAAAGTTAAAATAGATGCTGTTAAACTTTTTGAATTGGCTAAAAATCAACAAAACAATTTCAGTCATTGTGAAAAAGATTACTATAATTATTATATGGATAACGTTGGTTTCATGTTGAAAAGCGGAGAAGAAATTCCAGCAACAACACTTTTAATTCATCCAAGTGGTTCAAGTATTGATGATACGCTAGAATATATTAATATATATGGTGCAGATAGATTAAACGATAATCAATTGTTTGTTGATTTTAATCAAAGAACAGATAATCCTGATCATTGTGTATTTTTTGCATTGAAAAATTTGGGAATTAAAGAAGTTCCAATGTATGTTGATAATGATACTTACAAACTAGCGAATGCTTTGGGTATTTTAAAATAACATATCTTGCGCTATACTTGCATTATGGCAAATGATAAAAATCAAGGAAATAAAATAATTTCTTCAAATAAAAAGGCTTATTTTGACTACCTTTTGTTTGATAAATTTGAGGCAGGTATTGCGCTATTGGGAACTGAAATTAAATCAATTCGCAAAAATGGTGCAAATTTAAAAGATAGCTATATTAAAATAACCGATAATTTAGAAGCATATCTTGTTAACTGTCATATTTCGCCTTATGAATTTGGGAATATATACAACCACGAGCCAAGACGTGAGCGAAAATTGCTTTTAAACAAAAAAGAAATTCTTAAAATTTTAAATAAAGTTAAGCAAGAAAAATATACGATAGTTCCAACCCAAATGCATTTTTCGACTCGTTGGGTTAAATTAGAAATAGCTTTAGCTAAAGGTAAAAAGCTTTACGATAAAAGAGATGCGCTAAAGAAAAAAGACATTCAAAGAGATATTCAAAGGCATAAGTCGGAGGCCAAGCGGTC
>JAZUSV010000142.1:0-4755 GCA_045606885.1 Candidatus Gastranaerophilales bacterium
GCTTCTTTTTCCTCTTGTTTAAAATTAAACAATTCTTCATCTAAAATTTCATTACATAACTCAATGCATTCATCACAAATGCAAACATCAGGACCAGCAATTAATTTTTTAACTTGGTCTTGAGTTTTTCCGCAAAATGAACATTTTAAATTAGGGTCTGTTGGTTTTGCCATTTATTTTTGCCTTCTATTACTTGTCGTCAAGTGTGATTACTTTGTCAATCATACCGTATTCAACAGCTTCTTGAGCGGTCATGATGTAGTCTCTGTCTGTATCTTTTTCGATTTTCTTAAGAGGTTGACCTGTGTTTGAAGCTAGGATTGAATTTAGTGATTTTTTAATTCTTATGATTTCATTAGCTTGAATTTCGATGTCTGTTGCTTGACCTTGTGCGCCACCTAATGGTTGGTGAATAAGCACTCTTGAGTGAGGTAGTGCTAAACGTTTGCCTTTAGCACCAGATGACAATAAGAATGCACCCATTGAAGCTGCTTGTCCTAAGCAAATTGTAGATACATCAGCTCTAATATGTTGCATAGTGTCATAAATAGCAAGACCTGCAGTAACAGAACCACCTGGAGAATTGATGTATAGCATAATATCTTTTTCAGAATTTTCGCTATCTAATAACAACATTTGTGCAACGATTAAGTTTGCAACCATATCATCAATTGGAGTTCCTAAGAAAATAATTCTTTCTCTTAAAAGTCTTGAAAAAATATCAAAACTTCTTTCTCCACGAGATGATTGTTCTATAACTACAGGAACGAAACTCATTCTATTTTATCCTTTCAATTTTCTATTTTGCTAAAAATTTATTGTTTTCTAGTAAGTATTCATTTACTTTGTTCGCAGTGATTTGTTGAGAAATTGCTGCAAATGAATTTGGATTTTTTCTCATTTCTTCAAACAATTGAGTAGGAGCCATTCCGTACATCATAGCCAATTGGTTGATATGTTCCATTATATCTTTTTGTTCAATTTTTAAATCAGCTTCTTGTGCGATTTTCTCAATAATTAATGAATTTTTAATTCTTTTTGCTGCTTCTTCTTTAAATCTTGCTTCAACTGATTCTTTGCCTTCAGCTTCAACTAATTTATCAAAATCAGCTCCTTGTTGTTTAGCGCCAATTTTTGCTTCTTCAATAATTGCTTGATATTCACGGTTTAACATAGAGTCTTGAATTTTAATTTCTGTTGTATCTGCAACTTTGTTGAAAATTGCATCAGATTTTGCTCTTTCG
Organism: Candidatus Gastranaerophilales bacterium; assembly: GCA_045606885.1. Lineage (GTDB taxonomy): Bacteria > Cyanobacteriota > Vampirovibrionia > Gastranaerophilales > Gastranaerophilaceae > RUG14156. The sequence continues at coordinate 1,245 of JAZUSV010000142.1, forward strand.
TTTTGGTTTTTTGACATATTATCTAAATATTTTTGAATATCTTCTTTTAAAAGTTCAAGAGTATCTTTGCCTGCTTTTTTAGCTAATTCGTCGTTTAATTCAGGCATAACTCTTTCTTTAACTTCATGCATTTTAATTTTGAATTGAGCTTTAGCACCTTTTAATTTTTCTTCGTGATATTCTTGTGGGAATGTTACTTCAATAGTAAATTCTTCACCTGCGCTGTGACCTACTAAACCTTCAGCGAAACCTGGGATGAAGTTTGAATTTGCAAGGTCTAGTGAATAATTTTTACCGTCGCCGTGTTCAATTTTTTCTTCGCCAACAAAGCCTTCAAAATCAAATACAACAGTATCTTTGTCAGTTGCTGCTTTTTCAACTTTGTTTAAGGTAGAAAATCTTTTTTGAGTCATTTCTAATTCACGCTCTAGAGCGTTTTCTGGATGTTTAAATTCACTGTATTCAACTTCAACGTCTTTATATTGACCTAATTTAATTTCAGGCTTTAATTCAACTGTTGCTTTGATTTTAACGTCTGAACCTACTTCAAATTCGTATGATTGAATAGCAGGAGTGAAAGCAATGTTTAAATTGTTTTCTGTAACTGTTTTTTGAAATTCTGATGGGAATAATCTGTCGATTACTTCCATTTTAATTCTGTCTGAGCCAACGTATTTTTCAATAACTGCAATAGGCGCTTTGCCTTTTCTGAAACCTGCAATATTAACATTTGCACCGTATGCTCTTAAAGTAGAATCATAAGCTTTTTTTGCAACGTCTGCAGTAATTGTCATATCTATTGTTGCGATGTTTTTATCATCGATTGTAACTGTATTTGTCATGGCACCTCTCATTTTATAGTATTTACACATACTATATTATAAATCAAAAACAGAAAACATGGTCAATTTAGTGGATTTTATACTAAAAAAGCCATATTATATGGCTTTTTGTTCTGTTGAATTGTTTTTGTTTTTTAGTTCTGTTTTTCGATTATGTATATGGATTGACCAACTAGTGCCAACTATTGCGCTTAGAGCCACAAGAGCACTTAAAGTTTTATGTTTTTTGATGTAATTTAAACTGTTTTCAAAAATATTTTTGATATTTTTATCGTTTCCTTTGGTAGATAATTCTGCTTGTTGATTAAAATATTCTTCAAAAACTTTAGCGCTTTCTTGTGCTGATTTGGGTGTTCTATTGTACGTTGCGTCAAATAAATCATCTTGAACTTGTCTTGCTCTTTGAATTGAGTTTTCTTTTGCAATTCTTACTTTGGCTTCGTTTTCAATGTTTTTATAATAATTAGTAAAAACTTCTGCGCTTTCTTGTGCTGATTTGGGTGTTCTATTGTACGTTGCGTCAAATAAATCTTCTTGAACTTTTTGTGCACGTTTAATTTCTTTCGCTTGAGCATTTCTAGCTTGAGCTTCCGCTTGGATTTTTTGTGCATGTAATATTGCTTCTGCGCTTTCTTGAGCAGATTTATTTGGTGTTTCAAGTGATTTGAAATAATTATCTTCAAGTTCTCTTGCTCTTTGAATTGAGTTTTCATAAGCTGTTCGTCTTTGAGCTTCAAGATTAATTTTTTTGTAATGATCATGAAAAACCCTTGCACTTTCTAGTGCGGATTTTGTTTTCTTTGGAGTGTGCAATTCTCTGAAAGCAATTTCTTGTACTTCTTGAGCGCGTCTTAGCGCAAGTTCGTTTGCTTCACGTGCTTCTGCTTCAAGTTTAGCGTAATGTTTATTGAAAACTTCTGCGCTTTCTTTTGCGCTTTTGCCGCAACTTGAATCGCTTAATTTAAAATATTTATCTTGCGCTGCTTTTGCTTTGGCAACAGCTTCTTTGTGCGCAATTTCTCTAAGTGAAACTTCTTTTAAAATTTTCATTGTTGGAGAATGAGCTTCAAAAATTTTATAAATTTCATCCAAGCTTTCGTTAGGCGAATAAAGCTCTTCAAAAGAATCAGCAATATACTTTAAACTTGGATAATCTGCCAACACTTCTTTAATTTCTTTGTATTGCATTGCTCGAATTAATTTATCTTCGAGTCCTCTTCTGGATATACTGCTTGGGCAGTTTTCAACGCATTCTTGTGCTAATTTTCTCTTAGCAATGGTTGATTTGAATTCTTCATGGAGTGGAAAGACATTTTCTTTGTTTGCAAAAATAAAATGTCTAGCGTTATCGGTGGTGTATTCTGCAATAGCGCATTCCATAGGTTTATAGCCCCAACTAGATGGCACCGATACATGATGTAGTTCAAAATCCGGCATTTTTGCAAAATTTAGTAGTTCTTGAATATTTTTATTTGGTATTTCTGAAAATTCAGAAAATATTTTTCGCTGCCAGCTTGGTACTTCTCTAAATTCAGAGCTTCTGCCAAATTCAAAACTCATATCTTTTCCTTTTTATTGTTAACTTATAGATATATAAAAACATCAAAAGGAAAAAAATTGACTATGGTAGTTCATGTAATACGAACTTGTTTTTTTCAAATTCAATTATGCCTTCATTTTTTAATTTGGACATTTCAAAACTCATAGCAGAGCGGTCAATGTTTAAATAATCTGCAAGTTCTTGGCGATTAAAATTAATTTCAAATGTTGAAGATTTGTGTTTGATTGATTCATTTGAAAAATAGGTTAAGAGTTTATCTCTGATGGATTTTTGAGAAATATTTTCGATTTTTTCTAATAATTCAATATTTTCTTTAGATAATATTTTAAACATGTTTTGAATGAGTGCAATATGATGAGAGCAAGCATTTGTGCACATTGTTGAACAGTTGTTAAAATTAAGAGCTAAAATCGTTGCGTTTTTTGAACAAACAGCGCTAATTGTGGATTCGATATTTTTTGAAGCCACAAGACATAAGGCAATGTTGTTTAACTCGCTTAGTTTTTGAACGATTATTCTAGCACCCCAATAAGAATCTTTTTCAATATTTACCATGCCATCTAATATAATATATATTTTAGAAACTATATCTCCTTGGCGAATTATCATATCGCCCGATGAATATTTTTTTATATTTGCGCCAAAGCAAGTAAGCATTTTAGATAATTCTTCTTCGGTTATTCCGTAGAATAGTGGCGATTTTTTGATTTTTGATAAATATTTTTCCATATTTTTATTTTTCCTACATTTTTGTTGTATATACAACAGAATTTTTATAAAAACTAGTTTATATTAAAAGCATAGAAAATACAAATTATAAAAAAGGAGCAAATAATTATGGCTAATAAATATGTATGTAGTGCTTGTGGATACGTTTACGATGAAGCGGTAGGCGACGTTGATAATGGCGTAAGCGCAGGAACAAAATTTGACGATTTACACGATGAGTGGCTTTGCCCATTGTGTTCATTAGGCAAAGATGTATTTGAAAAAGAATAAACAGAGTGAAGCCGTAAAGAAAATGACAAAATGAAATTTTGGAATTTTTAGGCGTAACTATTGATAGGCGACGTAGGATAATCGAGCAAATTTGCGACAACGAAGTGAT